>DAHVOV010000154.1 GCA_027318645.1 Candidatus Aminicenantota bacterium | reverse complement strand
AATTCCAAATAAATTCCAAGTTCCAAATTCAAATATCCTAAACAAAGGCGCTTTCATGCTACTTGGACTTCTCGATGATTGAAGAAAAGATCTTTTTTAACTCAACAGACTCTTTGATCAGCTTTTCCCCTGCAGAAGTATGAGCCATGTCGTTGGTTTCAACAAGGAGTTTGAGCCAATGAAAAGATTCCTTGGCTTCCTTTCTGCAGATTTTCATTCTCATATTGAAGTCCTTTTTACTCAGAGACTCATTTGCTTCAATATAATTCGCCCCGACGGATCCAGAAGAACGAATGACTTGCTTGGAATACTCAATGTTTGCGGAAGTCTTGGGAATCTTCTTTAAAAACAGAGCCACATCTTTTGCGAATTGAAATGTTCTTTCCTCTAGATCATACATGGCGTTTGCTTCTTTGTTTTGGTCATTTGATGATTGGAATTTGGAGCTTATTTGGAATTTGGTGCTTGGAACTTTGTGCTTTAGTCCTACCAGCTCGCACACCAATTAGGTCCATCACGGTACGAATTGGTGAGAAAAGCCTCATTTCTTCTCTTCGGCCAGGTCTTCTTCCTCGTCGTAGCCGACCCGCTCGTCCTGGTCCTCGATGACCACGCGGCCGCCCACCGTCTCCTCGTAGGAGAGGCAGCACATCAGCCGGCCGCACATGCCGGAGATCTTCACCGGGTTCATGTTCAGGTTCTGGCGCTTGGCCATCTGCAGGGTGATCGGCTCCAGGCTGGTCAGGAAGGTCTTGCAGCAGAGCTGGCGGCCGCAGATGCCCACGCCGCCGATCATCTTGGCCTCGTCGCGGATGCCGATCTGGCGCATCTCGATGCGCATGCGGAACTTGCGCGCCAGGTCCTTGACCAGGTCGCGGAAGTCGATGCGCCCCTCGGAGGTGAAGTAGAAGATGGCCTTCTTCTCGTGGCTGAAGAAGGTGACGCGCACGAGCTTGATGGGGATCTCGCGCTCGCGGATGCGGAACTGGCAGTACTCGTAGGCGCGGCGCTCCTCGCGCTCCTTGCGGGCGAAGCTCTCGATGTCGCGGCCGTCGGCCTTGCGCAGGATCTCGGGGATGCGCGGCACGCCCTTGAGGCAGCCGAAGGTCTCGCCGAAGTGCTTGACCACCCGCCCCAGCTCCTCGCCGGTGATCGACTGGATGACCACGCAGTCGTCGGGCTTGAGGTTCTCCTCGCGGGTGCGGAAATGCAGCAGGTCGCGGCGGTTCTCGATCTTGACCAGGATGACCTTTTCCACGGCTAGGGCCTCGCCGCACCCTGGGCGGGAACGAAGGCGTTGATGAACTCCAGGATCAGGACGCGGGCGTTGAGGTTGCGCTGGATGTCGCGGAGCAGGTATTCCATCTTGCGGATCAGGAAGAACAGCGTGTCGATCCGCGCCGTTTGCGCCAGTTCCATGAGCTTGTCCTTGAAGTCGGGATTGACCAGCTTCCCGCCGGCGGCGGGATCGATGATCAGCACCATTATATCGCGCAGCAGCACCGAAATCAAGTTGACCAGCTCGCGGAAATAGGCGATGAAGGCGTCGCGCGAGCGGCTGCGGTCGTAGAGGTCGAGCAGGATGTCCTCGACCTCGCTCTGGCGCATCAGCCGCTCCAGGATGCCCAGCATGGCGCGGCGCTTCTCCTCCATCTCCCGCCACTCCTCCTCGCCGATGCCTTCGCTGCCCTGGGCGTTGAAGAATGCCATCAGGCGGGCCTTTTCCGGGTCGATGCCGTGCCGCTGCAGCTCCAGGCGCACCTCGTGGTGAGACAGGGGGGCGAACTTGAGGATCTGGCAGCGCGACTGGATGGTGGGCAGGATCTGGCTGAGGTTCTGCGTCAGCAGGATGAAGACATTGCTGGCCAGCGGCTCCTCCAGGGTCTTGAGGAAGGCATTGGCCGACGACTCGTTCAGCTTCTGGGCGTCGCGCAGGATGAACACCCGCCAGTTGCCCTGCAGCGGCCGCTGGCAGGCCGAGCCGATCAGCTCGTCCAGCTGGGCCTTGCGGTAGAACTGGCCGTCCGGCGACAGTACCTGCACGTCGGGGAAAAGGCCGCGGTCGATGGCCAGGCAGGGGCGGCAGCGGTCGCAGGAGTCGAGGCGGCTCCCCTGCTGGCAGCACAGGGCCTTGGCGAAGTTCAGGGCGAACTGCAGCTGGTGGCCGGGATCGGAGCCGGAGAAGATCAGGCTGGTCGGCACCCGCTCGTTGCGCAGGTAGCCGGCCAAAGTGGCCTTGATCCTGGCGTTGCCTATTATCTCGGCTAAGGACAAGTGCTTCGCTCCCTGACGGCTGAGTTTCGCATCAGCCAAGGGGGATCGTAGCACAGAAACGGGAGATGGGGAAGACTCGGCGTACGGCGTACGGCATACGGCGTACGGCAGCAGCAACTATATGAACTAGGCATACGGCTTACGGCGGACGGCGCACGGCGCACGCAACGGCAATGGACGAACTATAAAATCAAGACCGAGAACTAATCAAGCGCTGCAACATGCCAGATAGTCCCAGACATTCCTCTTCAACCTCAGCCAGTATTTCCTTTGTGATATAGCCAATCTCTTGAGCAATCTCCAACTGGGTCATTAACTCAGCGCATGATCCCTTTGCAATACGAAAATGTCTGACCGATTGCTTATCTGTACCCAACGTATCTCCTTCGGCTATGTTACTTGGAATCGATACAGCGGCATTTCTTACTTGATCGCGCAAACCGTGATCAGAAAAGAACCGTCCTTTGCCTGAAATCTCATATACTTTAACTGCCAGCGCCTTGCCTCTTTGCCATACTTTCAAACCTTTAAATCCTTTTTCTTCTCCCATGGATCCCCCGTTTTCATTGGTTACTGCTCTGAATTTGTTTCAATGCTGTTTCCGTTCGCCAGTATCTTCTTTAGACGTTTTGCTTTACCCATTAGTTCGTCTATTGCTGTTGCCGTCCGCCGTACGCCGTATGCCGTACGCCAGTTTCTTCTTCAAATACTTGCCTGTCAAAGAGACCTGGCACTTCACCAAGCCCTGCACATCGCCCTGGTACACGACCTTGCCGCCGTGGCGGCCGCCGCCCGGGCCCAGGTCGATGACGTGGTCGGCAACGCGCAGCATCTCCAGGTTGTGCTCGATGACCACCACCGTGTGGCCGCGGGCCAGCAGGGCGCGGAAGACGTCGATCAGCTTGCGCACGTCGTCGAAGTGCAGGCCGACGGTGGGCTCGTCCAGGATGTAGACGGTGGGCGTGCCCGAGCCGCGCGCCAGCTCCTTGGTCAGCTTGATGCGCTGCGACTCCCCGCCGGAGAGGGTTTGCGAGCTCTGCCCCAGCTCCAGGTAGCCCAGGCCGACGTCGATGAGGATGCGGATCTTCCTGGCCAGCAGCGGCACGGCGGCGAACAGCTCGCAGGCCTCGCTGGCGGTCAGGTCCAAGACGTCGGCGATGGAGCGCCCCTTGTAGCGCACCTGGCGCGTCTCGGAGTTGAAGCGCGCGCCGTCGCACACCGGGCAGGTGATCTCCAGCTGCGGCAGGAAGCTCATTTGCAGCTTCTGCACCCCCAGCCCCTCGCAGGCCTCGCAGCGGCCGCCGCGCACGTTGTAGCTGAAGCGCGCCTGGCCGTAGCCGCGCACCCGCGCCTCGGGCAGGGCGGCGAACAGGGAGCGGATCATGGCCATGATGCCGATGTAGGTGGCCGGGCAGGAGCGCGAGTTCTTGCCGATGGCCGACTGGCTGACCATCAGCACGCGCTTCACCCGCTCCAGCCCGGTGACGGCGCCGTAGGCGAGGCGCTCCCCCTCCAGGGGCGCGCCCTCGAGCTCATGGCGCAGGATGGGGGCCAGGGCGTCGACGACCAGGGAGCTTTTCCCCGAGCCGGAGACGCCGCTGACCACGGTCAGGCGGTTCAGCGGCAGGCGGGCGTCGATGCCGTCCAGGTTGTTCAGGCGGATCCCCTTCACCGTGAGCCAGCCGTCGGGGGCGGCGCCGCGGTCCGCCGGCAGCGTGATCCGCTTCCGGCCATAGACATAGGCCGAGGTCAGGGACTTGCCGGCGTCGGCGAAGCCGCTGATGGGGCCGGCGTACATCACCTCGCCGCCGTGCTCCCCCGCCCCGGGGCCGATGTCGACGATGTAGTCGGCGCTGCGGATGGTCTCCTCGTCGTGCTCGACCACGACCAGGGTGTTGCCCATGGCGCACAGCCGGCGCAGGATGCGCAGCAGGTTGAGCTGCTCGGAGAAGTGCATGCCGATCGAGGGCTCGTCGAGGACGTAGACGATGCCGTTGAGGGCGAAGCCCAGCTGCGAGACGAGGCGGGCGCGCTGCAGCTCGCCGCCGGAGATGGTGTCGATGCGGCGGTTGAGGGAGATGTAGCCCAGGTTGAGGGTGACGAACGACTCCAGGCGCTGCACCACCTGCGGCAGCAGGGCGCGGGCCACCTCGCGCTCGCCGGGCTCGGGGCGCACGCCGCGGAAAAATCCCAGCAGGTCGGCGATCTCCATTTCCCCCAGGGCGTGGATATCGCGGCCGCGGAAGCGGAAGGCCAGGGCCTCGGGGCGGAAGCCGGTGCCGCCGCACTCGGGGCAGGCGGGGCTGCCGCCGGCTGGGGCGGCCTGGCGGCCGGCGCCCAGGCAGGCGGGGCAGGCGCCCTCGGGGGAATTGAGCGAGAAGGTGCCGGGCTGGGGCTCCGGCAGGGAGAGGTCGCAGCGCGGGCAGTGCAGGCGGTCGGAGAAGAAGGCCTCCTTGCCGCCGGCGCGCACCAGGATCTCGCCGTCGCCCTCGTTCAGGGCCAGGGTGACGGCGTCGGCCAGGCGGGGCTCGGCGCCCTTCTCGACGTCGACGGCGTCGACCTGCACGGCGATGTGGTGGCGGACGTTGCGCGCCAGCGCCGGCGGGTCCTCCAGCAGGCACTCGCGGCCGTCGACCAGCGCCTTGAGGAAGCCGCGCTTGCGGTACTTCTCGAGCAGGGCCTGGTAGTTGCCGCGGCGGTTGCGCACCAGCGGGCTGTAGATGCGCGCCAGCGAGCCGGAGAAGCGGGCCAGGATGGCCTGCTGGATGCGCTCGGCCGAGTAGCGCTGGATGGCGGCGCCGCAGCGCGGGCAGTGCGCCTGCCCCAGCTTGGCGAACAGCAGCCGCAGGTAGGGCGCGATCTCGGAGACGGTGCCCACCGTGGAGTTGTAGTAGTAGGAGGAGTGTTTCTGGTCGATGGAGATGGTCGGGGCGATGCCCTTGATCGACTGCACGTCGGGCCGCTCCAGCGACTTGATGTACTGGCGGGCGTAGGCCGAGAGCGACTCCAGGTACTTGCGCTGCCCCTCCTGGAAGATGGTGTCGTAGGCCAGCGTCGACTTGCCCGAGCCCGAGACGCCGGAGACGACGATCAGCTGCTTCTTGGGCAGCTTCAGGTGCAAGTGCTTTAAATTGTGCTTATGGGCGTCGATGATTTCGAGATAGGACATGAGTCGTTATTGTAACACAGAACTCCGCACCTGAACTAAGTGACGAGTGACGAGTGACAAGTGACAAGGAAACGCAAAGAAATGAGTAAACTTAGCTCAGTGACAAGTGACTAGTGACACAGGACGAGGGGGTTGAAATGCCATTTTAAGTTCTTAAATTGCTGTTACTTGTCACTCGTCACTTGTTACTTGACACGAATGCTGGTTCCAATGCGGCTGCTCGTCACTCATTACTCGTCACTTGTCACTGAGTGCCGGCGGCAGGCCTATTCCT
>DAHVOV010000136.1 GCA_027318645.1 Candidatus Aminicenantota bacterium | reverse complement strand
CATAGGGGATTCCCCGATTGTCAGGCGCTCAGGCCCACTACATACTATTGGCAAGTTCGTCACATAGGGTCACAATGTAAGGGGGGAGAGGGGAAGGATTCTTCCCCTTTTCTCTTTTAACAGCAAAAAGAAGTGTTAGTGTTAGTGTTTGTGTTAGCAACAGCAAAATAACGATCAATATTTCAAAACTTTAATAATCCATTTCCCATTTGCCCAGCCAGTGGCCAGTAATTTGGTTTTCCTGTGCCCAACGGCAAGAGTTCGCCGATGTTCATTGCCCTGGCTTTCCTAACACTAACACTAACACCAACACATAGGTTCCGGCTTGCTAATGTGCCTCGAAAATTGGTATGATTCCCCTCGATGAAACGGGCATTGGCGATCTTTCTCCTGCTGGCGGCGGCAGGGATCCCGGCGGCCCCGGCACAGGCCCGCCTGGAGAACATCCGCTACTACGCCTATCCCGAGTACACCCGCGTGGTGCTCGACCTGAGCCGCGAGGTGCGCATCGCCGAGAAGGTGCTCAAGGGCGGCGAGGGCGGCCGGCTCTTCTTCGACCTGAAGAACTGCCGCTTCGCGCTGAACTATCCCGCCGACAAGACCAGCGAGATCCGCGTCGCCGCCGGCAACCTGCAGCGCATCCGCATCGGCAAGTTCCAGGCCCAGACCATCCGCGTGGTCTTCGACTTCGACCGCATCGGCCGCTACAACCGCTTCACCCTCACCTCGCCATTCCGCATCGTCTTCGACATCTACCGCCAGGAGGAGTACGTCAGCCGCGGCGAGCAGGCGCGCGACGCCCGGCAGGCCGGCACGGCCACGGGAACGGCCGCTGCCGGCGGCCAGGCCGACCCCGGCGCCGGGGAGGCCGTGCCCGCCGAGGGACGGCCCGCGATTTCGGGCACGCCCTCCATCGCCCGCCAGCTGGGGCTCGGCGTCCACCGCATCGTCATCGACCCCGGCCACGGCGGCAAGGACCCGGGCACGGTCAACCGCCGCCTCGGCCTGCAGGAGAAGGACATCACCCTCGACATCGGCAAGCGGCTGAACGCCATCCTGAACGAGCACCAGGAGCTGGAGGTCATCCTCACCCGGCCGCGCGACGAGTACGTGCCGCTGGAGGAGCGGGCGGCCATCGCCAACTCCAACCAGGGCGACCTCTTCGTCTCCATCCACACCAACTCGGCGCCGCGCCTCAGCGCCCGCGGCGTGGAGTCGTTCTACCTCAACATGACCAGCGATCCCTGGTCCATGCAGGTGGCGGCCACCGAGAACGCCATGAGCAGCAAGTCCATCTCCGACATGCGCAGCATCCTGGACCAGATCCTGCGCCACAGCAAGGTCGCCGAATCGCGCATCTTCACCCAGAGCCTGCAGGAGTGCATCGTGGCCAACCTGCGCGGCAAGTACGACGCCATCGACGACCTGGGGGTCAAGAAGGCGCCGTTCTACGTCCTGCTGGGGGCGCAGATGCCCTCGGCGCTGGTCGAGGTCTCCTTCCTCAGCCACCGCGACGAGGCCAAGCGCCTGGCCAGCCCCGAGTACCGCCAGGCGCTGGCCGCCGGCCTGTACCTGGGCGTCATCCGCTTCATCCGCGGGCTGGGCAAGGAGTGAAACCCTGCGCCGCGTTCGTGCGTCTCAAGAGAATTGAACATAAGGAGGACTCCATGAAAAAGACGGGACTGATAGCCGGGATCAGCTTCCTGGCCGGGGCGCTCTTCTTCGCCCTCAGCTTCGGCTTCCTGCAGCATACGGCGGACCGCGGCACGGTCATCGCCCCCGCGGTGGCCCGCGCCGAAACGGTGGCGCCGCTGGCCGAGGCGGCCCCCAGCAGCTTCGTGCCCATCGTGCGCAAGGTGAAGCCGGCGGTGGTCAAGGTCGTCTCCGAGTCGGTGACCCAGCGGCGCTCGATGTTCGGCGACGACTTCTTCGACCAGTTCTTCAACGCCCCCCCGCGCCAGGAGCGGCGCTCGGGCAGCGGCTCGGGCTTCTTCATCTCCGCCGACGGCTACATCCTGACCAACAACCACGTGGTGCAGGACGCCGTCAAGGTCAAGATCTACGACATCGACAAGAAGGAATACACCGCCAAGATCATCGGCACCGACCCCAAGACCGACCTGGCGCTGCTCAAGATCAGCGTCCAGGGCGTGCCCTTCATCCCCCTGGGCGACTCCAACGCCATCGAGGTGGGCGAGTGGGTGCTGGCCATCGGCAACCCCTTCGACCAGGACCTGACCGTGACCTCGGGCATCATCTCGGCCAAGGGGCGGCAGCTGGGCATGGCGCAGTACGAGGACTTCCTGCAGACCGACGCCGCCATCAACATGGGCAACTCGGGCGGGCCGCTGATCAACATGCGCGGCGAGGCCATCGGCATCAACTCCACCATCCTCACCCCCAGCCAGGGCAGCATCGGCATCGGCTTCGCCATCCCCACCAACATGGCCAAGAAGGTGGTGGCCGACCTCAAGACCAAGGGCAAGGTGGTGCGCGGCTGGTTCGGCATCCAGATCCAGGACATCAGCGAGGGCGACGCCAAGGACCTCGACCTGCCCACCGGCGGCGTGCTGGTCGGCCGCGTCGAGGACGGCTCCCCGGCGCAGAAGGCGGGGCTCAAGCGCTATGACCTGATCGTGGCCATCAACGGCCGGGCGGTCAAGTCGGCCGCCGACCTGCAGATGGAGATCGCCAACTCCGCCCCCGGCGACGAGGTGGCGGTCACCGTGTACCGCGGCAAGGACAAGCAGAGCGTCAAGGTCAAGGTGACCGAGTCCCCCGACGCCGCGCGCGAGCAGGCCGCCGAGACCAGCCGCAGCCTCAACCTGGGCATGACCCTGACCAAGAACACGCCGGCGCTGGCGCGGGAGTACGGGCTGAAGACCTCGCGCGGGCTGATCGTGGAGAACGTGCAGCGCGGCGGCGCGGCCGCCGACAACGGCATCCGCCCGGGCGACGTCATCCTGGCCGTCAACCGCACCGAGGTCGACGCCGTCGACGAGTTCAAGCGCCTGCTGGCCAGCCGCCGCGCCGGCTCGACGGTGCTGCTGCTGGTCAACCGCGACGGCGACGAGGTGTACCTGCGCTTCGAGCTGCCTGAATGATTTTCCACAAGGCCAGCTCCTTCGGCAACGACTTCATCGTCGTGGCCGAAGGGGCCGCCGGAGCCGGGGCGGACCGCGGCGGCCTGGCCCGGGGCATCTGCGACCGCCAGCGCGGCGTGGGCGCCGACGGCGTGGTCTACTACGCGGCGGCGCGCGCGGGCGCCCGCTTCCGCATCTTCAACCGCGACGGCGGCGCCGCCGAGCTGTCGGGAAACGGCATGGCCGCCCTGGCGGCCGTGCTGCTGCGCCGGCGGGCGTGCGGGGCGGCCCTGACCCTGCGCTCCGGCGTCGGCCCGCGGCGCGTGGCGCTGCTGGAGCGGCGCGGCGCCGAGTTCCGGCTCGACGTCGAGATCGGCCGCCCCGATTTCTCCCGCCGCGACTTCTTCCCGTTCCTGCGGCGGGAGCGCGAACGCTACCGCGCCGGCGGCGTCGAATTCCATCCCGTCTCCGTCGGCAACCCGCACGCCGTGGTGCTGTGCCGCCGGCTGCCGGCCGCCGCCCGGCTGCTGGCGCTGGGCGCCGGGCTGGAGGGGCACTCCCTGTTCCCCAGGCGGACCAACGTCGAGTTCGTGCAGGCGACGGGGAGCGGCCGCTGCCGGGTGTTCTTCTACGAGCGCGGGGTGGGGCCGACCCAGGCCTCTTCCACCGGCAGCTCGGCCGTCTTCGCCGTGCTGCGCCGGCTGGGGCTCGCCGGCGACTCCCTGGAGATCGAAAGCGCGGCCCTCGCCGGCGGCGCGGGTGCGGACGGCCCGATCCGCCTGCACTGGCAAAACGGCATCCATGTCCAGACCGTGACCCGGCTGATATGCAAGGGCGAGTACTTCCAGGAATCGGCATGAGATCAGCAAAGATGGTCTCTGAGAGCTTCAAGGTTCGACGCTGCCGGCCCCATCAGGGGCGGCGTCCCCGAGGGGTTCACCCCGAGTGGGTTCCGACGTTCGACGTTCGACGTAACGAAGGCCAATTCGCTTGGGTGCTTAAGATTTCTAGCCAGATGCTGATCGTTCTTGCTGACACTG
>DAHVOV010000122.1 GCA_027318645.1 Candidatus Aminicenantota bacterium | reverse complement strand
TTATGTCAACCTGGCCGGGGCGGTCCATGCCCTGGTCCAGTCGCTGCTGCTGACCTTCACGCGGCGGGGCAACCGCCGTGCCAATCGCTTCATGTCCCTGTTCCTTCTGGCCCTGGCGATCGTGATGGCCAACGGTTTCATCGGCATCCTCGGCTGGTACGACCTCTGGCCCGCCCTGTCCATCCTCGTCGGCTCGTCGGTCCTGACCTTCGGCCCGCTGTTCTATTTTTACGTCAAGGCGATGAGCGACAGGGAGTTCCGCTGGCGGCCTTCGCTGCTCGTCCATTTCCTTCCCTTCCTGGCGGGATCGGCCTGCTGGGGAGCTTTCTGGCTTTTTCGCGGCGTGGACCGCATCCGTCCGGCCATCCTCAACGGCTGGATCCGCTCGCCCTGGATCCCGGTCGGCATCATGGCCGGGATTCAGGCGGCCGTCTATGTCCGCTTGATGGTCCGTCGCCTGCGCGAATATTCCCAGGCGATCAAGGCCTCATACTCAACGCTCGACGGCATCAACCTGCGCTGGCTCAAATGGCGCCTGGGAGTCTTCGGCCTGATCTGGGGCGTTGGCCTTGTTTTCATCGCCGCGGGGTGGTTCGATCGCCGGGCGATCAGCCTGGTCGGCCAGGTCGTCCCCTTCCTGATCGCCTTGAACACCTTTGTGACCGGCTACCGGGCCATGCTCCAACCCGAGGTCTTCTTCGGCCTTGCCGAGGAAGGCCCGGGGCGGCGTTATGAGCGCTCCTCGCTGAGCCCGGAAAATGCCGCGCTCCATAAGGCGCGGTTGCTCGAAACGATGGAGCGCAGGAAGCCCTACCTTGATCCGGAGATCACCCTCCCCAAGCTGGCGCAGGGGTTGAATGTCCCGGTCAGCCATCTTTCCCAGGTGATCAACGAGCAGTTCAAGCGGAATTTCTTCGAATTCATCAACGGCTACCGGGTCGAGGCCGCCAAACTGCGGCTGCTCCGGCAGGCGGCCGAACAGCGGAAACTGATCGCCGTCGCCTTCGAGTGCGGATTCAACTCCCTGGCCACGTTCAACCGCGTCTTCAAGGAATTGACCGGCCAAACGCCGTCGGAATTCCGGAGGGATCCGCCCCCTTCATAACGCTGTCCTCGCTTCCCCCGGTTTGCGGCCGCGCGATTCGTTCCTCAGCGCATGCGCTGAGCAGTTTTCGGCATGGATTCGTCCTATCGTATCCCCGGATGGACAGAATTTCATCACGATCCATCAGGAGGATATCATGATCCAACGCATCCGTTCCTTCAGAAAATTCGCCGCGCTGACCTTGCTGGTCTCGCTCGCGGCGCCTTCCCTGGCATTCCCCGTTGACCTTTCGCCGCGGAAGTGGGGATCCGGCGAGCTGGCGGTCTACAACTGGCTCAACCAGCAGTTCGGGCTGCAGAACGTCCTGGCCAGGGGAAAAAACGGCGTGATCACCGGCACCTCCAGCGCGGCGGCGGAGCGGGCCGGGCTGGAGGCCCTGCGCCAGGGCGGCAGCGCCGCCGATGCCGCCATCGCGACGTCGCTGGCCCAGATCGCGCTGGCCATGGGAAGCGTGGTGAGCTACGCCGGCATCTTCAGCATGGTCTATTTCGATGCCGGAGCGGGGAAGTCGTATTATCTCAATGCCGGCTTCAATACGGTGCTGGGCGAGAACGAGCCGATGACGATCCCCGTCCAGGCCAATCCCATGTCACCGCAGGCGGGGGGGAAGATCGATCCCAGCGGCCGGACGGCGCTGGTCCCCGGATTCATGGCCGGGATCCGGGCGGCGCATGAAAAATTCGGCAAGCTGCCCTTCAAGGATTTGTTCGCGCCGGCCATCTACTACGCCGAGAACGGCTTCGAACTCACGCCGTACCATGAGGGACAGATCACGCTGCGCCGGAACGTGCTGTCCCGGCTTGCGGAAACCCGGGCGATCTTTTCCAAGCCGGACGGGACCTGGTACGGCAAGGGAGACCTCTTCAAGCAGCCCAAGCTCGCCGCTACCCTGCGCCGGGTCGCCGAGCGGGGGGCAGATTATATGTACGGCGGCGAATGGGGGAGAAGATTCGTCGAGGCCGTCCAGCGCGAAGGCGGCAAGATGACCCTGGACGACATGGAACGGTACCATGTCGTCTGGAGCGATCCGCTGGAGATCGATTATGGCGGCTGCAAGATCTTCGCCCCTGGGCTGCCGGCGCAGGGCGGCGTCCATCTCGCCGAGGCGCTCCATGTCGCCTCGCAGGCCGGCCTCGCCGGCATGGGGCATTATACCGAGTCGGCCAGGGCGTTCTTCTGGCTGAGCCAGATCACGAACCTGATGGCCCTGAGCTTCATGCCGCCGCAGTCCGTATCCCAGCTGCTCGGCGGGGCCGACGCCTCGCCGGCCAGCCGGACCGGCGAAGAGCACGCCCGGAGGGTGTGGTCCTTGATGTCATCGGGGAAATTCCCGTTGTCCAGGGTCCCGCTGAGCGAGGACGCCAAGCACTCGGACGCCGTGGTGGCCATTGACCGCTGGGGCAACATGGCGGCCGTCGTGCACACCAGCAATACCTCGATCTGGGGCACGACGGGGATCTTCGTCGACGGCGTGTCGATCCCTGATCCGGCAGCTTTCCAGCAGCGGCTGATCGCTCAGACCGGCCCCGGCCGGCTGCTGCCGGATCCCACCGAGCCCCTGGTCATCGCCAGGGACGGCAAGCCGATCGCGGCGCTCTCCTCCATCGGCGCCGGGCTGCACCAGAAGACCCTTTCCGTCCTGATGAACCTCATCGATTTCCGCATGGGGATCAAGCAGGCCATTGACGCGCCAAGCCTTCATTCCCCGAAATATGAGGCCGACGGCAGCAGCCGGCCGCAGGTCTTCGCCGGGGATTTCTGCGGCCATCTGCTCGAAGCCCTCAGGGGGATGGGGCTGGAGGTGGTCGTGGTGCCGCCAGCGGCGTCCCCGGTGGCGCGCGTCTACATCATGCGCGGCTATGTGGTCGGCGCTGCAGTCACCCCGGAAGGGGGCTATGAGGCTGTGGCCACGGACACGATCAACGGCCGGGCGCTGGGGTATTGAAGGTTGCAGGCGGCCGAGCCGAACTCGCTCGCCGTCCGGAGGCAGGAGCGGCGGCGCAAGCGGCCTTCTCAGGGGATGATGCCGCTTTCCTTCAGGGTCTTCATGAACCGCTGCATGCCCAGGCCGTCCACCAGCGCCCTGCCGGCGGCGCCCATGCGCTCGCGGGCTGCCAGGTCCAGCGGCTCGATGGCAGCGCGGACCGACTGCACGGAAAAATCGGCCAGGGAGGGACTTTTCGCCCCGATCCCGCGGGAGGTCCAGGAGTCGGCCGGCCCGTCCTGCCCCTTTTCCAAGGAGAGGTAAAGCGCCGGCGTGCCGACGCAGGCCGCCTCGAGGGCCTCGTCGCCGGGAGGGACCAGCGCCAGGTCGGCCTCGAAATAGGAGCGGGCGGCGCTTTCGCTGCGGCCACGGAAACGGACGCCGGGATAGATGCGCGCCAGGTTGCGCTTGTCGGCCTTTTTCAGCCCCGGCCCGGGCTCGACCTTCACGCGCAGGCCCAGGCGGTGCAGGACGTCGACGATCGCGCGCAGCTCGCGGTAGGGGAGGGCGTCGCCCAGGCAGACGAAGACATGGCGCAGCGCGCGGCGGTAGCGGCGCCGGGCCTTGTGAAAATGGCGGAACTTATGGTGCAGCAGCGCCATCCCCGGCTCCGCGGCGGGAACGACGGCCGAGCCGGCGCCGGCGGGGGCGTCCGCGGGCGGCGCGATCAGGACCGTGCGCACGCCGCTGCGCCGCGCCCGCTCCAGCTGCGCCGCGTCGGCCTGGGAATAGGATTCGAGGTCCAGGACCAGCGCCCCGTCCCCGTCCAGGACGAACACGGTGCGGCCGGGATGGCTGTCGGCCAGGC
>DAHVOV010000115.1 GCA_027318645.1 Candidatus Aminicenantota bacterium | reverse complement strand
GGCCGCACCGTCGCCGGCGTGCGCGTGCTGTGGCCGCGCACGGTCGAGGGCTCCTGCCGCGAGTTCCGCGGCCGGCTGCGCGGGCTGACCGTTGCCCGCGTCGTGCGCCGCGGCAAGTACATCGGCATCGAGGGCGCCGGCGGCGCCTTCCTCACCATCCACCTGCGCATGACGGGCAAGCTGGTCGAGCGCCTGGAGGCCGGCGACCGCCGCCACCTGCGCGTGAGCTTCGCCTTCGTTGACGGCGGCGCGCTCCACTTCATCGACGCGCGCAAGTTCGGCCGCATGCGCCTGTGGCCCTGCCGCGGCGGGTCCTGCCCGGGGCTGGGGCCCGAGCCGCTGCGGCCCGCGGCGGTGCGCGCCGCGCTGCGCGGGCGGCGGACGAGGCGGCCGGTCAAGAGCGTCCTGCTCGACCAGTCGGTGCTGGCCGGCATCGGCAACATCTACGCCGATGAGGCGCTCTTCGCCGCCGGCATCCATCCCCTGCGCCCGGCGTCCGCCTTGAATGAAAAAGAGATCGAGCGCCTGAGCCGGAGCGTACCGCAAGTCCTCCACGCGGCGATCGGGCGCCGGGGCACGACCCTGCGCAACTACCGCACCGTCGCCGGCGAGAGCGGCGAAAACCAGGGGCACCTGTCCGTGTACGGCCGCGCGGGCGAGCCCTGTCTCCGCTGCGGCACGGCGATTGAGCGCATTCGCATCAATGGCCGGTCAGCGCACTATTGCCCGCGCTGCCAGGAATTTGGCTAAGTGACAAGTGACGAGTGACAAGTGACGAGGAACAGCGAGAGCCGAGTATAGGGATGAAACGGTGATCAGTAATTATTGATTCGTAATCGGAACTGCACAGATCGATCATTGCAGTTTCAAATTGTAAACCTCGAATCAGAATCACGTAGGGTCATTCGATTGCCCGCTGCTTGTCACTCGTCACTTGTTACTTGTCACTATAGCTCGTTCTAGATCTTAGCGAGCAATGACGAGATCCAGGCGATGATGGTGCGAGCCAATGACGCGATCATGCCCGGGATGCGCTCGTAGTTGAAGAAGATCCAGCCGGCGAGGGCGACGACCAGCAGTAGGTTCAGCAGGAAGAGACGGCGCCGGTTCGCCCGCCGCTGCCGGGGCCGCGGCGCGGCGGCCCGGCGCGGCGCCGCCTCGGGGGCGCCGCTCTGGCGCGTCTTTTCGCGCTCCTCGGCCTTCGGCAGGTCGCCGAACTCGGGCTTGCCGGCCTTGGGCAGCTTGAAGGGCCTGAGCAGCGGCTTGACCAGCTCCTGCCACTCCTTCTCCGACGCCGGCCGCCTGGCCCTCTCCTTGGCCATCAGCCGGTCGAGCAGCTCCTGGTAGGCGGCGAGCTCCCCGGGAAGCCGCGGCACCGGCTCGGTGACGTGCTTCATGATGACGGCCATGGTCTGGCTGCCCTTGAAGGGCGGCGCCCCGCTCAGCATCTCGTACAGCACGACCCCCAGGCTGTAGACGTCGCTGCGGCCGTCGGCGCGCTTGGCGTTCAGCTGCTCGGGGCTCATGTAGCGCGGCGTGCCCATGCTCATGCCCGAGCGCGTCAGCTGCGTGGTCGACTCCAGTACGCGGGCGATGCCGAAGTCGAGGAGCACCGGCGTGCCGTCGGGGCGGAACATGATGTTGTCGGGCTTGACGTCGCGGTGGACGAAGCCGCGGCCGTGGGCGTAGTACAGGGCGGAGGCCACCTGGTTGGCGATGGCCAGCGCCTCGTCGGGGACGAGGCGGCCGCGCTCCTGCAGGCGGCGCTTGAGGCTCTCGGGGAAGAACTCCATGGCCATGAAGCGCAGCTCGGGGGTGCGGCCGGTGGCGTGGATGCGCACGATGTTGGGGTGGTGCAGGCGGGAGATGGTCTGCGCCTCCTTGATGAAGCGGCGCACGACCAGCGACTCGGCGAAGCGCCGCCGGGCCAGCACCTTCACTGCCACCAGCCGCGAGTGGCGGCGGTCGACGGCCAGGAAGACGTCGGCGGCGCCGCCGCTGCCCAGGAACTTCTTCAGCTCGTAGCCGGGGATCTCCGGGAAGGCGGCCATGCCATGCCCCGGGCGCTCAGCCGGCGGCGGGCCGGCGATAGAGGCCGAGGCGCAGGTAGAGCTCCATCGCCAGCCAGAAGCTGAGGAACGTGCTCAGGACGGCGACCAGGAACCGGCCCCAGGGGGCGCCGGCGAGGGCCGGCACCAGCACGACGATCTGGCGCAGCCCCGCGGCGAGCAGCGAGAAGATGACCCCGCCGAGGAGGACGCGGGCCAGGCGCACCGGCAGGGAGCCGGCGTCGTCGGGCAGCCCCTTGCGCGTGAGCAGCAGATAGGCGGCGTTCATGCCCACGTACAGGCCGGTGAAGGTCATGGAGACGAGGGAGAAGGCCGCCAGCAGCAGCGGCAGGCCGAACAAAAAGCAGAGGTATGCGGCCCGGCGCAGCAGCGGGGAGAGGGTGCCGGCCATGGCGGCGAAGATCTCCGCGCGGCGTCCGTCGCGGCGCCAGAGCAGCCAGGCCGCGAGCAGCACCAGGCCGCCCAGCAGGGCGCCGCCGAGGATGTCGGCCAGGAAATGGACGCCCAGGTAGAGGCGGGAGAAGGCGATCAGCGCGATCATCAGCGGCGCCAGCCAGGCCAGCCAGCGCTTGCGGAAGACGACGGCCAGGCCGCCCCAGATGGCGATGGCGCTGGACGTATGGCCGGAGGGGAAGCCGAAGGAGATCCGCTTCAGGCGGAAGGCGTCGATCACCTCGCGGGCGGGGAGATCGAAGAAGCCGCGGCCGCCCCGGGCGAGGAAGGAGCCGGAGGTGTTCCAGCTCGGCTCCAGGCAGGCGACGCGCGAGTCGGCGAAGAAGGGGCGCGGCAGGCCGAAGTGCTGCTTGGCCATGCCGCTCAGGGTCGACGTCCAGAAGACGATCTGGAAGAGCAGGAAACCCTGGCGCAGGCCGAGGCCGAACACCACGGCGACCACGATCAGGATGATGATCTCGTGGTAGCCTAGGGCGGTCACCTGGCGCATCAGCCAGGTCAGCCAGTCGGAGGCAATCGACTGCAGCGCGATATGGAGGCCGGTCTGGAACATGGGAATCCCCCTTGCTGTGGCGTAAGCGCCATTGTCGGCGATGCGCGGACGTTTGTCAATCGGCCGCGGCGGCCGGCCTCCGGGCCGCGCGCCGGCTCAGCATATCGTCTTCGTCCAGGTGTTGTTCGCCTTGTCGGGCTCGATATTGGCGCCGCCGCTGTCGACGGTGATGGTGACGGTGGCCGGGCAGGAGAGCTTCCAGATGACGGTGACGGTCGCGGACGCCCCGCTGTCGATCGCCGGGACGGCAAAGGTCTTCTGCACGACGCCGTTGGCCTTGAGGACCCCTTGGCAGGGCTGCGAGCGGACGGCGCCCTTGTTCTCGATCTTCACGGTGAAGGTCACATCGCTGCCGATGGCCGGCATGGCCAGCGAGAACGATGCGCTCGCCGCCAGGTCGGGATTGCCGGTGAGGGTGATGCAGCCGCTGGGCGCCACGTAGTTGCCGCCCGAGTGCTTTATTTGGATGGTGTAGCAATGGGGGTTGTTCCCGTCGTACGCGTCCCGCACCGGCGTGACGGCGGCGCTCCCCAGCGCGGCGTTGATCCCCTGGGCAAGGACCGTGGGCACCGCGCCGTTACGGGAGAGCGCGATGTCGAGGGTGCGGATGTTGCCCAGGCGCTTCCATGACACGGC
>DAHVOV010000110.1 GCA_027318645.1 Candidatus Aminicenantota bacterium | reverse complement strand
CGTGCTCGCCGGCGTGCTGCTGGGGATGCTCGTGCCCGCCTTCTTCTCGGTGCGCCGCCTGCAGCCGGTACTGTCGGTCCTCTCCATCATCCTGATCTCGTCGGTCGTCGTCTTCATGCGCCTGCTGCGCCCCGAGCGCTTCCTGGAGCCCGGCGAGATCGACGACGTGCTGCGCTACATGGGCTCGCTCGACATGCGGGCGCTGTACTATTTCCCCTTCTCCTGGCTGGCGCGGGCCATGAGCCACGTCGCCGCCGGCCGCGGCGCGGCCTACTGGAAGTCCGCCGCCCTGTTCGCCATGCTGGCGGCGTTCCTGCTGGCGCTGCTCAGCCTGATGCGCCGCCGCCTGTACATGAAGCTCTTCGACAAGATGAACCGCGGCGGCAGCGGCGCCTACGCCTCGCGCTGGCGGCCGCACTCCCTGGCGGGCGACCTGCGGCCGCTGCTGCGCAAGGAGCGCAAGGCCTTCCTGCGCACGCCGGCGCAATGGTCGCAGCTGCTCATCGTCGGCGCCCTGGTCGCCGTCTTCGTCATCAACATGAAGATGATCCCGCTGCCGCACCCGTCGGTGCGCGGGGCGGTCATCTACCTGAACCTGATCATGGCGGTCTTCATCGTCGCCGGGCTGAACTCGCGGTTCACCTTCACCTCCGTGCCCGGCGAGGGGCCGGGCCAGGTCCACTTGTTCTCCTCGCCTTGCGACAAGGCGACGTTCTACCGGCTGAAGCTCTGGTTCCACCTGCTGCCGCTGCTGCTGGTCGCCTTCGGGTTGGCGGCGCTCGGCGACCTGACCCTGCATTTCGACCGCTTCACCCGCCTCCTGGCCCCGGTATTCATCCTGCCGGCGGTCGTCTTCCTGACCGTCCTGGCGCTGGAGCTCGGCATCGCGACCAACGAGACCAACCCGCTGTCCCCCGAGCACGTGATCGTCTCCAAGCAGGGGATCGCCTACATGCTGTGGAGCATGATCTACGTGGTCGGATCGGTCCTGTTCCTGGCGCGCCCCGTCGCCCTGTACTACTGGTGGCAGGTGACCCGCCACGCCGTCCCCGCGGGGGAGATCGCGGCCTGGTTCGCCGGCTTCTGGGCGGTCAACGCCGGCCTGATCGCGTATTTCTACCGCCGCGGCAGGAGGCTCTGGATGAACAGGGAGCTATAAGGGCTGCTGGGCGTACGGCTTACGGCGTACGGCAGACGCAGCCGCAATAGCAAGAGCTACCCGATTCCAATTCTCAAGCAGCAAATTCCAAAAGAGAGCCATAGAGGCGGCTCGGAATACAGCCCTTGATCTCCAGAGAAGAGAGAGGGAAAACACAGGGAAAGGCAGAGGGAATACAAAGTGGGAAAGAATTCATGGCAGGGCTTTTCTCACTCGCTCTTCCCTTTCTCTTCCCTCTATCTTCCCTCTGATTTCCCTGAGATCGATCATTCTTGCTCACCGTACGCCGTCCGCCGTGCGCCGTATGCCAAGCCCTTGGAACTATTTCTTATAGCTGGACATCACCTTGGTCGTCAGGCCGCCGCGGGGGGTGAACTCGGCGGTCACCGTCATCTCCAGCGGATGGACCTTCTTGACCAGGTGCTTGAGGATGAGCGGGGTGAGCGTCTCGTAGAAAACTCCGGCGTTGCGATACTGCAGGAAATAGTATTTGAGCGATTTCAGCTCGACGATCAGTTTGTCGGGCACGTACTGGATGCGGACGGTGCCGTAGTCGGGGAGGCCGGTCTTCGGGCAGAGCGAGGTGAACTCGGGGTTGACGATCTCAACCCGCGTCTCCTTGCCCTTGTTCTCGTACGGCTCGGTCTCCAGCACGTCGTAGTCGATGAAGAAGGCGTCCTGGCGCACCGTTTGCAGGTATTTAGCGACGTCGTCCATTTTCATGGGGACATTATGAGAAATGACCGGACCCAAGTCAAGCCTAGGGCTACGTGACGAGTGACGAGTAACGAGTGACGAGAAAGAAAAGACCAAGAAATTGTCCTTTGCTGCTCCTTGTCACTGGTTACTTGTCACTTGTCACTATTGGGCGGGAAGAAAACGGAAGAGGAGAGGAAGAATAGGCATTCAGGAGGGAGAGGGGAGGTACGAAGCCAACCCTTCCTTCCTCTTCCATATGTTTATACGCGCGACCCAGGCCCGGGGTTTCATGAAAAATTCGTGAAAGTCATTATCCCCCGCGCAGCAGCAGCCGATGTCCCAGGGATCCTCCTTGTTTCCGCCGCCGCACAGGACCAACGCTTCCATCCGCTGAGGCGCCTCGTCGAGACCAGATCTGTCCAAAATAACTTTCAGAAGCTGGTAGGACCGAAGCACCAATTTCCAAGCACCAAATTCCAAATAAGCACCAAGCACCAAAGTCCAAATGGCCAAAACGAAAAGTAAACGCACTCGTTTTTGGGATTACTGCCTTATTTCCCGTAAGTGGCAGCGGATCGATTGAGCGCCTTCGTTTGGGTCATTGGCATTTGGAACTTGGAATTTGTTTGGGATTTGGTGCTTGGCGCTTGGAATTTTAGTTTTACGAGCGCCTACCCTTCTCAAAAAAACCGCCTTGGCTAACCCCAAAACCCTTT
>DAHVOV010000096.1 GCA_027318645.1 Candidatus Aminicenantota bacterium | reverse complement strand
CTCACTATACCATAGGGGAGTTCCAGATTCAAAATCTAGCAGAATTTGCTCGGTATACGGTTTACGGTGTACGGTGTACGGCAGCAGCAATCCGCAGAATTTTTTCTATAATTGTCTCCCCGTAAACCGTCAACCGTCTACCGTGAACCAAGTGACAATTGCTGTTTCGTAACGCAGTCAGCCCCGGCTTAGATCAGTAAACGCCCGCTAACGTGGCACGTGGTACTTGGTACGTGGAACCTTGATGCTCTGTTAGTTCTTTTCTTTATAGTTATAGACGATGTTGCCGCCGACGATGGTGTAGGCGATCGCGCCCTGCCCCTCCCAGCCGAGGAACGGGCAGTTGTTGGCCTTGGAGCGGAGGTCCGCCTCCTCGATCTTGAAGCGCTTCTTGGGGTCGAAGAGGGTCAGGTCGGCCGGCAGCCCGGCCTTGACGCGGCCGCGGTCCCGCAGGCCCAGCACGCGCGCCGGGTTCGTCGAGAACAGCTGGACCAGGCGGGGCAGGGTGATGTGCCGGCCGCGCACCAGGCGGTCGTGGATGACGGGGAAGGACGTCTCCATGCCGATGACGCCGAAGGGGGCGTACTCGAACTCCTTGTCCTTCTCGTCGCGGGTGTGCGGGGCGTGGTCGGAGGCGATGCAGTCGACGGTGCCGTCCTGCAGGCCGCGGATGAGCTCCAGGCGGTCGGCCTCGGTGCGCAGCGGCGGCTTGACCTTGTAGACCGGGTTGTAGGACTGCAGCAGCTCCTCGTTGAGCAGCAGGTGGTGCGGGGTGACGTCGCAGCTGACCGGCGTCTTGGCCTTGCGGGCGTTGCGGATCAGCTCCACCGAGCCGGCCGTCGAGACATGGGTCAGGTGCAGCTGCGAGCGGATGCGCTCCTGCAGGATCAGGTCGCGGGCGACGATCACCTCCTCGGCGGCCTTGAGGATGCCGCGCAGCCCGTACTTGTAGGAGATGAAGCCCTCGTTGACCTGCCCCTCGCCCGAGATCGAGTGGTCCTCGGGGTGCTCGATGATGGGCACGCCCAGCATGCGGGCGTACTCCAGGGCCTTGCGGATCAGGTCGGCCTTCATGACGCAGCAGCCGTCGTCGGAGAAGGCCACGGCGCCGCCCGCGACCAGGTCGGCCATCTCCACGATGTTCTCGCCGAGCAGGCCCCGGGAGACGGCGGCCACGGGGAAGATGTTGACCAGGCCGACCTGGCGGGCGCGGGCGATGATGTACTCGGTCACCGAGCGGTTGTCGTTGACCGGCTCGGTGTTGGCCATGCAGGCCAGCGAGGTAAAGCCGCCGTGCACCGCGGCGCGGGCGCCGCTGGCGATCGACTCCTTGTTCTCCTGCCCCGGCTCGCGCAGGTGCACGTGCAGGTCGATGAAGCCCGGCGCCACCACCAGGCCGCGGGCGTCGAGCAGCGCGACGCCGGGCCCCTTCTTGATCTGGCGGGCGACGTCGCGGACGGCGCCGTTCTCGACCAGGACGTCCATGGGGCGGTCGACGCCGGCGGCGGGATCGACGAGGCGGCCGTTCTTAATTAAGAGCTTCATGGATCTCTCCTTTCAGGAGGTATAGGACGGCCATGCGCACGGCGATGCCGTTGGTCACCTGCTGCAGGATCACCGACTGGTCGCTGTCGGCCATCGAGGTCTCGATCTCCACGTCGCGGTTGATCGGCCCCGGGTGCATCAGGATGGCCCGCCGGGCGGCCAGGGCGAAGATCGGGCGGTCGATGGCGAACAGGTTGCGGTACTCGCGGATGGAGGGAAAATAGTTGCGGGCGCCGCGCTCGGCCTGCACGCGCAGCATCATGACCACGTCGGCGTTCTTTACGCCGCGGCGGATGTCATAGTAGACCGTGGCGCCCAGCTTCTCGAACTCCACCGGCACCAGCGAGGGCGGGCCGACCAGGGCGATCTCGTTGCCCAGCTTCTGGTGCAGCAGGATGTTGGAGAGGGCGACGCGCGAGTGCAGGATGTCGCCGACGATGGCGACCTTCAGGCCGCGCAGCGTCTTCAGGCGCTGGCGGATGGTCAGGGCGTCGAGCAGCGCCTGGGTGGGGTGCTCGTGGAAGCCGTCGCCGGCGTTGACGATCGAGGAGCGGGCGAAGGTGGTCAGGTAGTGCGGGGCGCCCGAGGCCGAGTGGCGGATGACGATGATGTGCGGGTTCATCGCCTCCAGCGTGAGCACCGTGTCCTTGAGGGTCTCGCCCTTCTTCAGGCTCGACACCGAGGAGTTGAAGTTGATCAGGTCGGCGCTCAGGCGCTTGGCGGCGATCTCGAAGGAGCTGCGCGTGCGCGTCGAGTTCTCGAAGAAGAGGTTGACCACGGTCTTGCCCTTCAGCGCCGGCACCTTCTTGACGTCGCGGCTGGAGACCTCGATGAAGGCCTCGGCCGTCTCCAGGATGGTCTCGATGTCGTCGACGCTGAGGTGCTCGATGCCCAGCAGGTGGTCCTGGCGGAACGTGCGGTCTTTCATTTAAAACCCCTTGGGCTCCATGATCAGCACCTGGTCCTTGCCGTCGGTCTCCTGCAGCATGACCTTGACGCGCTCGCGCCGGGCGGTGGGCAGGTACTTGCCGCGGAAGTCGGGGCAGATGGGCAGCTCGCGGTGGCCGCGGTCGATGAAGGCCGCCAGCTGCAGCGTGGCCGGCCGGCCGAGCTCGAAGATCGAGTCCATGGCGGCGCGGATGGTGCGCCCGGTGAAGACCACGTCGTCGATGAGGACGATGTCCCGGTCCTCGACCGCGAAGTCGATCTGCGTCTTCTTCACCGCCGGCTGGTGCTCGTGCTTGTGCAGGTCGTCGCGGAACATGGTGATGTCCAGGATGCCCATGGGGATCTCCACCCCCTCCAGCTCGCGGATCAGCGCCTGGATGCGGCGGGCGACGTGCACGCCGCGGGTCTGGATGCCGATCAGCGCCAGCTTGTCGGCCTCGCGGTTGCGCTCCAGGATCTCGATGGCCAGCCGCTGCAGCGTGCGCTTCATCTTCTTATCGTCCATGATCTTGGCCTTGATTTTTTCGTCCATGGTCCTCTCCTTTCCGCGGGCGGGAAAGCCCATTATAGCCCAATGGCCGGGATTTTCAAGCCCGCCGGCGCGGCGGTTCAGCCCAAACCGCGGCGCAGCAGGTCGGCGGCTTCGTCCAGATGCGACAGGTCGTTGGCCCGGCCCTCGAGCATGGCGGCGGAGCCGCCGCCCCTGCCCGCCAACAGGGCGAACAGCGGCGCGGCCAGGGCGCGCAGGTCGGCATCGCCCCGGCCGCGGGCGACGACCACGTGCGCCGCGCCGGCGCCCGAGGCGGGCCGCGAGCAGGCCAGGACGTTCTTGCCGGCGGCGGCCACGGCGGCGGCGAAGGCGCGCAGCTCCTCGGGCTCGCAGGCGACGAACTCGCGCCGCACCAGGGCGTCGGCGCCGGCGGCGGCGCGGGCGGCCTCGCGCTCCATCTCCTGGCGCCGCTCGCGGCGCCGCTCGCGGCGCAGCTCGTCGCGCTCGCGCAGCAGCGCCTCCAGGTGGGCGGGGATCTCGCCCAGCGGCTGGGTGACGAGGCGCTGCAGCCGCAGCGCCAGGTCGTGCTTCAGGCGGTGGTCGCGCAGGGCGCGGCCGCCGGCGGCATAATAGAGGCGGGCGTTGGCGCGCACCCGCTCCACGCGCAGGATCTTCAGCGGCGCCAGCTCGGCGCTGCTGCGCACGTGCGTGCCGCCGCAGGCGGAGCGGTCGTAGCCCGCGATCTCCACCACGCGGACGCGGCCGCTCTTCTTGGGCGGCTTGCGCAGGGAAAGCGACGAGGGATCGTCGCTGCTGAAGACGCGGACCGGCAGGGCGGCCCAGGCCAGGCGCGCGCATTCCTCCTCGAGCTCGCGCAGCTCCTCGTCGCTGTAGGCCGGCCGGCCGGTCTCGATCGACGAGTGCTCGGGGCCGATGGCGAAGGACAGGGTGGCGGCGCCGAAGCGGCGCAGCAGGAGCTGCGAGAGCAGGTGCTGGGCGCTGTGCTGCTGCATGTGGTCGTAGCGGCGGGCGAAGTCGAGGCGCAGCTCCGTTTCGCCGGCGCCGGGATCGCGCTCCAGCACGTGCACCACGTCGCCGTCCTCTTCCTCCAGCGCCAGCAGCGGTCGCCCGTTGACCGTGCCGGCGTCGGCGGGCTGGCCGCCCCCCTCGGGGCGGAAGAGCGTCCGCTCCAGGCGCACGCGCCAGCGGCCGTCGCGCTCCTCGCTCCTGGCGACGCGGGCGGAGGCCTCGCTCAGGTAGGGATCGGCGTCGTAGAGCTTCTCGGTCATGCGCGGCTCCTCCATTGTCCGCCGCCGTCATTCTCGGGCGTCGCCCGCGCGTTGTCAATATCGGCGCCGCGGCTTTGACATTCGTTTCCCGATGTTCTACAATCGCCTTTCTCTTTCCGGAGGTACGGCCCATGAAGTCCAAATCCATTCCGGCGGACAGGAAATTACTCTGGCTGCTGCTGGGCGCCGCCCTGGTGCTGCTGGCGGCGATGATCCCCGCCCAGGCCAAGCCGGCCGAGCGGCCGGCCATCTACGATCCCAACGCCGACGCCAAGGCGCAGATCGCCGCGGCCGTGAACAAGGCCGGAGCCGAGAACCGCGTCGTGCTGCTGATGTTCGGCGGCAACTGGTGCCCCTGGTGCCACCGGCTGCACGAGCTGTTCGCCGCCGACGCCGCCGTCCGCAGGCTCCTGGCCGAGCGCTACGTGCTGGTGCTCGTCGACGTCGGCGAGAAGCCGGGCCAGCCCCTCAACCAGGACCTGGTCGACCTGTACCGCGTCAAGGGTTTCGGCTACCCGGCGCTGGCCGTCCTGGACAAGCAGGGCAAGCTGCTCTGCGCCCAGTCCACCGGCGTCCTGGAGAAGGGCAAGGGCCACGACCCGGCCAAGGTCCTCTCCTTCCTGGCGCTGCGGCTCGGGGAGTGACCCGGCGCCGGGGCGTCCCCGCCCTGAAGTAGCCCGATGTTCGCCTACCAGCGGGACGGGCGCTACTTCGCCTTCGTGGCCCGCGGCCTCGAGGAGCCGGCCATGGCCGAGCTGCGCGAGCTGGGCGCGCGCGACGTCGAGGCCGGAGCGAGCGGCGTCCACTTTTGCCATGACGCCGCCGGCCTGTACCGCGTCACCTACCGTTCGCGCCTGGTCTCGCGGGTCCTGGCGCCGCTGGCCGAGTTCGCCTGCTTCTCCGAGGACGCGCTCTACGAGGCCGCCCGCGCCGTTCCCTGGGAGGAGCTGATCTCCGCCGACCGCACCTTCGCCGTCTTCGCCAACGTCCGCGGCAGCCGCGTCAGCCACTCGCAGTTCGCCGCCCTGCGCGTCAAGGACGCCGTCGCCGACCGCTTCCGCGAGCGCTGCGGCCGCCGCCCCGACGTGGACGCCGAGGATCCCGACGCCTGGATCCACCTGAGCCTGCGCGACGACCGGGCGGTGCTCAGCCTCGACGCCTCGGGCGGCTCGCTGCACCGCCGCGGCTATCGCCGCCAGACGGTGGCGGCGCCGCTGCAGGAGACGCTGGCCGCCGCCCTGGTGCGGCTGAGCGGCTGGCAGGGGGAGCGCCCCCTGGTCGACCCCATGTGCGGCTCGGGGACCATCCTGGCCGAGGCCTACATGCATTACTGCCGCATCCCCCCGGCCTTTCAGCGCGGCCGCTTCGGCTTCGAGGCCCTGCCTGATTTCGACCCCCACGCCTGGGAGGAGGTCCGCCGCCAGGCGGAGCGGGAGAAGCGGGCGCTGCCGGCGGGGCTGGTGCGCGGCAGCGACATCGACCGCCAGGCCGTCGCCGCCGCCCGCGAGAACCTGGCCTGCATCCCCGGCACGCGCGGCGTGACGGTGGAGCGCCGCGATTTCCGCGAGCTGCCGGGGATCGCCGGCGCCACCATCATCTGCAATCCGCCCTACGGCGTCCGCGTCGGCGAGGCGGATGCCGTGCTGCGGCTCTGCCGGGAGCTCGGCGACTTCTTCAAGCAGCGCTGCCAGGGGTCGACCGCCTACGTGCTGTGCGCCAGCCAGGAGATGGTGAAGGCGGTCGGGCTCAAGCCGTCGCGGCGCTTCGTGCTGTTCAACGGCCCGCTGGAGTGCCGCCTGCTGAAGATCGAGATCTATTGAAGGCGGGAACGGAGTTGACTCCGGCCGCGGCGGGGGCTATGATGGGCCCTGCCGCCCGGCATCTCCCATGAACTGGCTGACCGACATTTTCCTGAAGGATTCGACGGCCCACGCCGTCCTGGTCCTCGCCCTGGTCATCTCGGCCGGGATCCTGGTGGGCAAGATCCGCGTCCGCGGCGTGAGCTTCGGCATCGCCGGCGTGCTGTTCGTCGGCATCCTGGCCGCCCACCTCGGCCTGGGCATCGACCCCGGCACCGCCGACTTCGTCAAGGACTTCGGCCTGATCCTCTTCGTCTATTCCATCGGCCTGCAGGTCGGTCCCGGTTTCTTCGCCTCCCTGCAGCGTCAGGGGCTGGCCGTCAACCTGCTGGCCGCCGCCGTCGTCCTCCTGGGCGTGGGCCTCGCCGTCGCGCTCGGGCGGCTCTTCTCCCTCCCGGCGGGGGCGCTGGTGGGGCTCCTCGCCGGGGCCGTGACCAATACTCCCAGCCTGGGGGCGGCGCAGCAGGCGCTGGTGGAGGTCGCCGGCGGCTCCGCCGCCGCGGCGCGCCAGGCCGGATTGGCGTACGCCGTCGCCTATCCCTTCGGCGTCATCGGCGTGATCCTGGGCATGATCCTGATCCGCCGGGCCTTCCGCATCTCGCTGGGCGAGGAGCGGGCGGCCTGCGAGCAGGCCCAGGCCGGCGTGTTCCCCGCCCCGGAGAGCGTGAGCCTGGAGGTCGCCAACCCGCAGCTGGACGGGCGGCCGCTCTCGGCGCTGGCCGGCGTCATCCAGGCCGAGTTCGTGGTCTCGCGCATCCTCCGCGGCCAGGAGGTCTTCACGCCGGTGCAGGACACGCCCCTGCGCGGGGGGGACGTGCTGCTGGTGGTCGGCGCGCGGGCGGTCCTGGACCGGCTGCGCCTGCTGGTCGGCAAGGAGAGCGCGGTCGACCTAAAGAAGGTCTCCGGGCCGCTCGTTTCCCGCCATGTCCTCGTCTCGCGCAAGCCGGTGATCGGCCGCACCCTGGCCCAGCTGGGGCTGCGCCGGCGCTACGGGGTCAACATCACGCGCATCCAGCGCGCCGGCGTCGAGTTCGTCCCCAGCCCGGCCGTGCGCCTGCAGTTCGGCGATCGGCTCACCGTCGTCGGCGGCCAGGACGTGGTGGGGCAGCTGGCGGCCGAGCTGGGCAATTCTCCCCGGCAGCTGGACATCCCGGAGATCCTGCCGATCTTCCTGGGCATGATCGCCGGGGTCGTGCTGGGCAGCCTGCCCCTGCCCGTCCCCGGGCTGCCCATGCCCCTCAAGCTCGGCCTGGCCGGCGGCCCGCTGCCGGCGGCCATCGTGATCGGCCGCTTCGGCAACATCGGCCGCTTCTCCTCCTATGTCCCGCGCGGGGCCAGCCTGATGCTGCGCGAGGTGGGGATCGTCCTGTTCCTGGCCTGCGTGGGCCTGCGCGCCGGCGCCGGGTTCATTCCCGCCCTGGCGGGAGGGAGCGGCCTGGCCTGGCTCGGCTGCGGCGCGCTCGTCACCCTCTTGCCCCTGGCGCTGGTGGCGGCGTTCGCCCGCCTGGTCCTGAAGACGAACTACGTCGAGCTGTGCGGCCTGCTCGCCGGCAGCATGACCGATCCCCCGGCGCTGGCCTTCGCCAACGCCCATACCGGCTCGGACGCCCCGGCGGTGACCTACGCCACCGTCTATCCGCTGGTCACGCTGCTGCGCATCCTCTCGGCCCAGGTGCTCGTCCTGTTCCTGCTGGGATGATCCGCGCGGCCCGCTGTGCCCGGCCGCGCGCCCGGGCTTCGCTCAGGGCAGGGTGCGCAGGAAGGAGCGGCGGGCGGCCTCGACCAGGAGGAGCAGCGCCAGGCCCAGGGCGACGAGCCAGGGAAAGAGCTCGGTGGTCTCGTAGTAGGAGCGGCTCTTGACGCCGCTCTTCTCCCAGCGGTCGATCTCGGCGAAGATGCCCTGCAGCGAGTCGCGGTCGGTGGCGCGGAAGTAGAGCCCGCCGGTGGTCCGGGCCACCTCGCGCAGCAGCTCCTCGTCGATCTCCACGTTGACCATGACATAGCGCTGGCGGCCGAGGGCGTCCAGGACCGGGTAGGGGGCCTCGCCGCGGGTGCCGACGCCGATGGCGTAGACCTTGACGCCGTGGTCGCGGGCCATCTTGGCCGCGTCGCGCGGGTCGATCTCCCCGCGGTTGTTGACCCCGTCGGTGAGCAGGATGATGATCTTGGTCTTGGCCGGCGAGCGGCGGATGCGGTTGACCGAGCCGGCCAGGGCCATGCCGATGGCCGTGCCGTCCTCCAGCTCCCCCAGCTGGGTCTCCTGCAGATAGAACGTCAGGATGTCGTAGTCGACGGTCAGCGGGCACTTGGTCGCCGAGGTGGCGGCGAAGACGACCAGGCCCAGGCGGTCGTCGCGGCGCTTCTCGATGAAGGAGGCGATGACCTCCTTGGCCACCTCCAGGCGGTTGCGGGGCTTGAAGTCGACGGCGGCCATGGACCCCGATATGTCGAGCGTCAGGAGGATGTCCAGCCCCTTCTGCTCCTCGACGCGGTAGGTGTGGAGCAGCTGCGGCCGCGCCAGGGCCAGGACGAGGAGGAGCAGGGCGGCGTCCTTGAACCGCTCCAGGTGGCGGAGCAGGAAGTCCAGCGCCCCGCCCGTTCCCGCCGGCAGCAGCTCCCGGGCCGGGAACCAGACGTGGCGCCGGCCGCGCCGGCGCAGAAGGCGGCGCCACCAGGCCAGCAGCGGCAGCAGCAGCAGGAGCAGCAGGAAAGGCTTAGCGGCCAGCCTGAGCATCGGCGGCCTCCACGGCCCGCTCCCGGCGCGCGCGGTGGACGGCGACCAGGCCGTCCAGGGCCGCCCACAGGTGCTCCATTTCCCCGTCCGCCGGCGGGCGGCGGGCGAACTTCGCCAGGTCGGCCTGGGCCAGCACCGCCTCCAGGCCAGCGACCAGGGCGGCGTCGTCCTCGCGCTGGCCGAGCAGCGCCAGGGTCTCGGCCGTGGTGCAGTCCTCGGCGGGGAAGCCGTAGGCGCGGCCGAGAAAGCGCTTGAGCGCGGCGGCCAGGGCGATGAAGAAGGCGCGGTACTCGCCGCGGCGCAGCAGCTCGCTCTGCCGCAGCCGCCGCAGGCGTTCCTCCAGCTCGGCGTCGGCGGGCGCCTCCGGCGGCGGCGCCGCCGCGCGGCCGCGCCGCTGCCGCGCCCGCCTGCGGGCATGAACGGCCAGCGCCGCCAGCAGCGGCAACAGCAGGGAGAGCGCCAGGAAGGGCCACAAGCGGCGCGGGTCGCCCCGCAGCGGCAGGGGCTCCTTCAGCGGCTTGATGTCCTTGTCGCCCTCGCCCAGCAGCGAGCGCACGCGCACCGTCAGGCGGCCGGTCTCCTCGACTGCCACCGCTCCGGCGCCCGCGGGCAGCAGCTCGACGCGGAAGGGGCCGACGACGAACTCGCCGGTGCGGAAGAAGGCGACGGTGACGGTCTCCTCGAAGGTGCGGCCGCCGGCCGCGTCAGCGGCGGGCAGGGCGCGGCGGGCGAGCACGTCATAGTCGCCCGCCGGCACCGCGACGCGCATGGCCGCGACGCCGGCGCCGGCACGCGCCACCACCCGCAGGTCGATCCGCTCGCCGATGGTGACCGTCGTCGCCGACGCCGAAAGGGTCACCTGCGAGGCCCGCTCGGGGCGGGTGGGGAGGGCCGGCAGCAGGAGCAGCAGGAGCAGGGCGGCGCGGCGGGTCATCGGGCGTACTTCTTGCGGCGCTTGAGGAACAGGTCGAAGAGCGGCTTTTCGTAGTCGCGGTCGGCGCGGATGGCCAGCGAGTCGATGCCGTGCTGGCGCAGCAGCTCGTGCAGCCGGCGCTCCCGCTCCTGGCGGCGGCGGCGGACCCCGTCGCGCAGCGCCGGGCGGCCGAAGTCGGCGCGGAACTCCCCCCGGCCCTCCAGGTCGCGGAGGACGAAGCGGCCCGCCGCCGGCGGCTCCTCCTCGGCCGGGTCGGCGATGCGCACGGCGATCAGGTCGTGCTTGCGGCTGGCGACCTTCAGCGCCGTCTCGAAGCCCTCGTCCAGGAAGTCGGAGATGAGGAACACGACGGCCTTCTTCTTGATCAGCGACGTCAGGTAGGCCAGGGCGCCGGCCAGCGACGTGCCCCGCCCCTGCGGCTGGAACTCGAGGATGTCGCGGATCAGGCGCAGCAGGTGGGTGCGCCCCTTCTGCGGCGGCGCGTACTGCTCGATGCGGTCGCTGAAGAGCAGCAGCCCCACCTTGTCGTTGTTGAGCATGGCGGTGAAGGCGATCAGCGCCGACAGCTCGGCGGCCACCTCCTTCTTGCTGCGGCCGGCGGAGGCGAAGCGCAGCGAGGCCGAGAGGTCGAGCGCCAGCAGGATGGTTAGCTCGCGCTCCTCGACGAACTGCTTGACGTAGAGGCGGCCCATGCGCGAGGAGACGTTCCAGTCGATGAAGCGCGAGTCGTCGCCGGCCTGGTACTCGCGCACCTGGGAGAACTCCATGCCGCGGCCGCGGAAGGCGGAGTGGTATTCGCCGGCGAAGATGTCGCGGGCCGCCTTGCGCGAGAGGATCTCGATGCGCTTGATCTTGCGGTACAGCTCCTCGGCGACCATGGGCGCGGCGGCAGGGCCCGGGGCGGCGTTCACATCGATTCGAGGGTGATGCGCCCGCTGTAGCTGACCTTGAAGTTGGTGGGATAGCCCAGCTTCATGTTCCAGACCTTGGGCAGGTTGTCGGCCATCTGCACGAACGAGGTCTTCAGCTCCACCGGCACCTTGGCGATCATCTCGATGCCCTCGACGTTGGCGTAGTTGAGCTTGATGTTCTTGTTGCGGCAGTAGAACTCCAGGCTGTAGCTGTTGGCCGAGGTGTTCTGGATGTAGATCATGGAAACGTCAAAGACCTTCTCGTCCATCGCGTTCCTCCGGGGCGCGGACCCTGCAGGGTCCGGGGGCCATTGTAGCAAAAAACGAAGCGCAGGAGAAGCCGTCCCGGCGGCGAAGCTTACACCACGACCTGCGAGGCCTTTCCTGCCTCGCGATCGGGGATTGAATGGCCGCCGGGGCTTCCCCTCAGTCGGCCTTGCGCGCCCCCAGCTCGCGGTCGATCAGCCACAGCCCCTGCGGGCTGTCATGGACCTGGCCCAGCTGATGAACGACGGCGGAGGCGGTGGCCTCCTCCTCGACCTGCTCCTTGATGAACCATTGCAGCAT
>DAHVOV010000060.1 GCA_027318645.1 Candidatus Aminicenantota bacterium | reverse complement strand
GCCGCCGGGAGGGCGGTGAAAGAGACGGAAGAAGGTGAAAGAGTAAGGCCTTCCAGGGCAGCGATCTATTTCGGGTTACCCGAAAACCGGGCAGATATGCGCAGGCCTTCTTCCTCTTCCGACCCTTTCACTTTTCACTCGTGCCTTGATCCGGCGCTTGCCAACTGCATATCGGGATTGATAGAATCTCCCCGAAATGGCGGCTGATTTCCACCGCCCCGATCTGGAACGAAGGGCAAGGAGGTAGGAATGGCACGACATGACAAGGTCGGAAGAATCGCTTGGGCGGGCGGCTTCATGGCTGCCTGTCTCGTCGTCCTGAGGCTGACCGCTGTCGCCGGCCCGGTCGCGCAGGATGAGGAAAACCTCGGCGGCTGGGGCGGCGCCAATCTGCGTGTCCAGATGAACCGGGAAAACGACGAGCTCCTGAACGGCCGCCTGGGCCCGGCGCTGCTCCGTACCCTGGCCGGCCGCCGGTTCGTGCCCTGGGAAAAGAGCGCGGTCAGCAAAAGCGTGGTGCGGACGCGCATCGCCCTCGGGGCGGTGATCAAAAACTGGAACACCGATTCTCTCGCCGCCCTGCTCACCCTCAGCGAGCGATCGTCGTACGCCCGGACCAACCCCTATGTCCGGCTGACCAAGGACGGCGGCAAGGATTCCTACGAGGCGCAGCTTGCGGCGAGGATCCGCAGCTCGCCGGGGAAGCTGGCACCCCATGAGGTGCTGGCCATGTCCCTCGACGTCTGCCGAGACGATTACAGCCTGGCTACGCTGACCGCCCACAACCTTCTCAAGGAGATCGCCTATGCCGAGCGGCGGAACGATGAAAGCGTGATCGGCGTCGTGCCGGGCCGGAAAGGGGACCTATTCACCACGGTCCTCCCCCGCGACATCTCGCGGAAGCTGATCGACCTGCGCCCGGAGGGCGACGCCGTCTTCTACGACCGCATGGGGCCGTGGTACCACGCCTTCGGGTTGTTCTTCGTGGGCAGCGTCGCCAGCGGCACCGATGCGCAGATATTCGCCGAGATCGAGAACCTGACCAGGGTGTTCAAGCTCGGCAGCGCGCCCGATTATTTCAAGGAGCGGATCAACACCTGGGCGGGCAACCTTTCCTCCAAGCTGAACGGCCAGGTCAGCCGCAACGTTTCCGCGGACCTGCCGCGTAAGCTGCCGTCGCCGGCTCCCGCTGTCCCCAAGCCGGCGCCTGCCGGCGGGCAGGGCCATTGGCGCTATTCCGGCGAGCGTCTGGTCAAGGGCAAACCCTTCCTGGTCGGTCCCGCCGATACCTCGAGAATCGACGCCTCGGGAGGCGGGGCCACGCTGTCGACGGTCTATTCCCAGAGGAACTCGAAAACGACGGCCACCTTCTCCTGGACGCCGTCGGCCGACCTGAGCGTCCTGCGGCCCGGCGCGACGCTTTCGTTCCGGGGCCTGCTTACCCACTCGGGCGACGGCTCGGCATCCGCCGGCATCACGTTCCAGGCATACGGCCAGGAGCCGGGCACGGGTGGACCGCAGGGCATGGCCGCCACGAAGAATTGGGACCGGGTCGTCAACCGCACCGAGACGAAGCAGTCCGAGATCACCGTCCCCGCAGGAACGCAATTTCCCGGCAAGCGCATGGAGCTGCGTTTCGAGATCTACCCGGGCGGCGCCACCAGCGCCCTCTATCGCACCTACGAATGGGTCGAAGGCGGCGCGTTGGCCGCAACGGGCTGGGCGGGCGGATGGTCGAGCGACTTCGGCCGCATGAGCCTGCAGCAGAGCGGCGGCCGGGTGACCGGCTCGTACGAATACAAGGGCGGCCGCCTCGACGGCACCGTCCAGGGAGGCGTGCTGAGTGGCCGTTGGACGCAAACGAACGGCAGCGGCCGCTTCGAGTTCCGGCTGAACGCCGACGGTCGTTCGTTCAGCGGCCGCTGGGGCCGAGGCGAGGCCCTGGATGGCGGCGCCTGGAACGGCCGGCGCGAGTAGTTCCTATCCCCGCGGGATGTTCCCGGCCGGCAGGCGGGCGCTGACCAGCCGCCAGGCCGCCTCGTAGGTCCCATCATCGGGGCAGTACAGGCGCAGCACCGGCCGCCAGGAGTTGGAGAGCGTGATCACCCGCAGACGGCGGAAGGGGGTCGCCCTGCGGACCTCGGGCCAGCGGATACCGACGGCGTTCATGGACGAGGCCAGGAGGGAGCCGCCGAGCAGCAGCGGCGAGCCGGCCAGCGCCCCGGCCAGCAGGCCCGCCTTCTGGGCCGTTCGCGCGGCGCGGCCGCTTGCATAGGCGGCGCCCTTCTCTTCCAGGACGAAGCGGGCCTCCAGGCGGTTGCGGAAGATGACGGCTGCGACGAAAACGAACAGCGCCGCGACCGCGCCGACGGCGATCGCCAGCGTTTTCAGCGCCCCGCCCCAGTCGGGCCGGTCGTCGTTGGCCAGGATGAAGCCGAAGATCGCCCCGAAGACGACGACGGGCACGGCCAGCGCCTTGAGGAGATCGAGCCAGAGGAACGGGTTGGTGAACAGGGGAATCGCCGCCTGCCATTCGAGCCGGCCGGTTTCTTGGCT
>DAHVOV010000006.1 GCA_027318645.1 Candidatus Aminicenantota bacterium | reverse complement strand
AACAGCGAGGTCCTCGACCTCGAGCCCGAGGCCGACCGGCACCTGGGGATTTACATCCCGGATCCGCCCGCCGGTTATCTGGACTACCTCTACCGCCTCAACTGAGGCCGGCCGGAGTTCTTCTGCCCGATCCCCGTTCCGCATTTGGGAAAATGCGTTGCATTTCCCGGCCGCCAGGTCTACAATGCGTCTTCACGAAAAGTAGCCGGGCGGAAGAGCCATACTCCGCCGGGCGGGAGCTCGGCATGAACCGTCTCGTCCTTCTTCTGCTGGCGATGGCGCTGGCGGCGCCGCTGTCGTTGCCCGGCCAGGACTCCCCGCAGGGCAGCCTGGTGATCAGCGGCGGCAACCTCACGTCGGCCCTTGACCGCATCCAGGGCCGCTTCATCGAGCTGGGCGGAGGCGCGGAGAACATCCGCCTGGCCATCATCCCCGCCGGCAGCATCGAGCCGGCGGTCAGCGGCCGAGAGAACGCCGCCGATTTCATCCGCCTCGGCGTCGCCGCCGGGCGCGTCCGCGTCTTCCCGCTGGCCGTCGTCGACGACCCGTCGACCCCCGACGTCGACGAGTCGCGCTGGGCGGGCAACGGCGCCGACGCCTCTCTGGCGCGGGAGATGCGGGAATGCACCGCCGTCTATTTCGTGGGCGGCGACCAGATCCGCTATACCCAGACGCTGAAGACCGCCGGCGGCGGCGACACGCCGCTGCTGCGCGCCATCCGCGAGGTGTACGCGCGCGGCGGCGTCATCGGCGGCTCCAGCGCCGGAGCGGCCATGATGTGCGACCCGATGATTTGCGACGGCTACAGCATGAAGGCGCTGCTCGCCGGCGCGGTGTACCAGCCCGCCGCCTGCGCCGAGGCGCGCGGCGTCAGCCTGGCCGCCGGGCTGGGCTTCTTCACCGCCGGCATGGTGGACCAGCATTTCCTGAAGCGCGGCCGCATCGGCCGGCTGCTCGTCGCCCTCAGCGCCGGCGCGGCCGGCCTGGGCATCGGCATCGACGAGGACACCTCGGCCGTCTGCCGCGGCGGCACGGTCGAGGTGATCGGCGGTTCGGGCGTGCTGGTCGTCGACGCCGTTGAGGCCAAGGCGCGCGGCGGGCTGTCCTGGTCGCCGGCCGGCGGTCTGCGCGCCCGCGGCGTCATCGTGCACTACCTGGAGGAGGGGGACCGTTTCGACCTGGCCGCGCGCGTGCCGCTCCCCCGCCCCGAGCGCCGGCCGGTTGCCAGGGGCAAGGAGGCCAACGAGAGTTACCCGCTGGAGACCAACCTCTTCGCCCCCGACGCCTTCCGCAACATGATGGTCGACGGGCTGGCCGAGAACCGCCTCTCCGAAACAGCGGGCATCGCTTTCACCCTGGACGCCGAAGGGCGCGGCCGGGGCAGCCGCTGGACGCTGCGCAAGTCCCCGCGCTTCGCCGGCGTGTACGCCAGCATCCGCGACGTCGACACCTATTCGGTCACCTACGCGTCCCTGGACGTGGAGCCCATCGAACTGCGCATCGAAAAGAAGTGAATAGTAAAAAGTGAAAAGTGAAAAGTAAACTGCGATTCCCGAGCACTGGCTATTCGTTGATTTGCTTTTGTTTTTCACTGTTCACTATTCACTTTTCACTCGCATATCATTCTTAAAGGAGCGCCCATATGAGCCTGCAGCAGCTGGTCGACCTCATCAACCGCTATGTCTGGAGCACGCCGCTGGTGCTGCTCTGCCTGGGGACGGGGGTCTATTTCTCCGTCCGCACCCGTTTCCTGCAGGTGCGCCTGATCAAGGACATGGTCGGCCAGCTCTGGCAGGGCCGGTCCTCCCAGTCCGGCGTCTCGTCGTTCCAGGGCTTTGCCATGGCCCTGGGCGGCCGCGTGGGCACGGGCAACATCGCCGGCGTGGCCACGGCCATCGGCGCCGGCGGCCCGGGGGCGCTGTTCTGGATGTGGATGATCGCCTTCCTCGGCGCCGGCTCGGCCTACATCGAGGCGGCGCTGGGCCAGGTGTGGAAGGAGAAGATCGGCGGCGTCTACCGCGGCGGCCCCTCCTATTACATAGACAAAGGGCTGGGACAGAAATGGTACTCGGTCATCTTCGCCGTGGTCACGGTCCTCTCCTGCGGCATCCTGCTGCCCGGCGTGCAGGCCAACAGCATCGCCTCGGCCTTCCAGGGGGCGCTGCCGGCCATCACGCCGGCGATCTCCGGCGCCATCATCGTCGCGCTGCTGGGACTGATCATTTTCGGCGGCGTCAAGCGCATCGGCAAGGCGGCCGAGCTGCTGGTGCCGTTCATGGCGATCGGCTACATCTTGATGGCGCTGGTCATCATCGCCATAGACTACAAGCGCATCCCGGCCATGTTCGCGCTGATCATCTCGTCGGCGCTGGGCAAGAACGCCGTGTTTGGCGGCATCGTCGGCTCGGCTGTCGCCTGGGGGGTCAAGCGCGGCATCTACTCCAACGAGGCCGGCCAGGGGACCGGGCCGCAGGCCGCCGCCGCGGCCGAGGTGGCGCACCCGGCGCAACAGGGGCTGGTGCAGGCCTTCTCGGTCTACGTCGACACCCTGCTGGTCTGCACGGCCACCGGCTTCATGATCCTGATCACCGGCATGTACAACACCGGCGACGGCCGGGGAGGCTTCCTGGCCCACAACCTGCCGGGCGTGGAAGCCGGCCCGGCCTGGACGCAGAGCGCCATCGACACCATTTTCAAGGGTTTCGGAGCCGAATTCGTTGCCGTCGCCCTGTTCTTCTTCGCCTTCACCACCCTGATGGCCTACGCGTACTACACCGAGTCCAACGTCGCCTACCTGTTCAAAAGGAAGAGCGCGCCGGCGATCACCCTGTCCCGCATCTTTCTCCTCATGATGGCCTATTACGGCGCCGTGCGCACCTCCACCCTGGCCTGGGGCATGGGCGACATCGGCGTCGGACTGATGGCCTGGCTGAACATCATCGCCATCCTGCTGCTGTCGCGAGTCGGATTGGCCACACTGAAGGACTATGAGGCGCAGAGGAAGTCAGGCAAGATGCTGCGCTTCGACCCGGAGAAACTGGGCATCCGCCGCGCCGGCCTGTGGAAGGAGATCGGGAAGGCGGCCGGCGAGGAAAAGAAATAGCACCCCGGCGAACGGCCCTTTCAGCGACGGACGCCCGACAGCAGCAGCTTCAGGGCCGAGTAATCGATGGTCCGGCAGAACTCCTGCACCGCCTTGGTCAGTGCGGCGTCGTGGCTGATCAGCGCCTCGCGGCACAGGAACACCTCGTAGTCGTGGTCCAGGGCGCCATGGTAGGTCGCCAGGCCGAAGGGGCAGAGCCGTTCACGGCATCACCCAGAAGATGCTCGCCCAGCAATTGCGGGAGATGGAGAGGCACGGCATCGTGAACCTGCTGGTATATGCCGAGGTGCCGCCCAAGGTCGAATATTCCCTTACTCCCCTGGGGAAGAGTCTTTGGCCCGTCCTCATGGCGATGCACAAGTGGGGGCTGGAGCAATTGGCGGCGACGGGGAACATGTCGGCCAACGCGGAAAACGGGCCGCAAGAGGCTGATTCTTCCGGACGTGAGTAAAGGTGAGTGCCCGCTTCGGCGAGAAAGGATCTCCTAAACAGAAATGGCTTCAGTTGCGGCAGAGCAGCGGGAGCAGTCGTCCAGCGGACTGACCATCATGTTCTCGAAACTCGTCACCATGGCTGCAAACCGTAGCAGTCTTTTGAGAATGGTTTTCGAGAATTGCAACCCTTTGATTTACTATGCAACAATCACCGCCATCTGAAGACTCTCGAAAACGGTGGCTTGTGAGGGAAGACCGGATCAAATCCCACGCAGGTGGATTTTCATGATGGTTGAATAGGTATAATATACTAATACTAATGAATACCTCGGAGAGCTTGATCATGTCCACATCCGTCCCCCCTACCGTACCCATGGCGGTTAAGATAGATATCGAAATGAAGGCGCGTATCCAGCGTCTGGGCGACGCCCGGCATCGTTCTATGCACTGGCTCATGAAAGAAGCGATCCGCCAGTTTGTGGAGAGGGAAGAGCAGCAGGAAGCGTTGCGGCAGGAATGTATTCAGGCCTGGGAAGGCTATCAGGACACGGGGCTTCATGTAACGCAGGAAGAGGCCGATACCTGGATGGCGCGCCTGGAAGCGGGCGAAGACGTGGAGCCTCCCCATTGCCACGTCTGATCTGGT
>DAHVOV010000046.1 GCA_027318645.1 Candidatus Aminicenantota bacterium | reverse complement strand
CCGATCTGAAGGCCTGCGCGAGGGCGCGCTGGCCGGCCTGCGGCTGGGGTTGGTTTTCCTGATCGGGGCGTTGCTCATGGGTACGACGCGCTCAACCGATATCAAGGCCGGGATTCAATGGTTTCTCAAGCCCCTGCCTTTTATTCCCGCGGCGCGGCTCGGCACCATGCTGGGGCTGCTTATCCGGTTCGTTCCGGTGATTTTCGAAGAAATCTCGCGGATTTCAGATGCCCAGCGGGCGCGGGCGGTCGACGTGGGCGTCATCTGCGCGCCGGCGGTTAAGGTGCCGGCGCTGGTGCGCGAGTGCGGCGAGGCGGGCATCCCCGGCGTGGTCATCGTCTCGGCGGGCTTCCGCGAGACCGGCGCCGAGGGCCGGGCCCTGGAGGAGCAGGTGCTGGCCGAGGCGCGCCGCTTCGGCTCGCTGCGCATCCTCGGGCCCAACTGCCTGGGGGTGATCGTCCCCGGCCGCCAGCTCAACATGAGCTTCGCCGGCGCCATGCCCAAGAGCGGCCACGTGGCCTTCATCTCGCAGTCGGGCGCGCTGTGCGCGGCGGTGCTCGACTGGGCGCGGGCGGAGAACATCGGCTTCTCGCTGGTGGCCTCCATCGGCAACGCCCTGGACGTCGACTTCGGCGACCTGATCGACTACCTGGGCGAGGACGAGAAGACCCGCTCGATCATCCTGTACGTCGAGTCGATCGGCCAGGCGCGCAAGTTCATGACCGCCGCCCGCGCCTTCGCCCGCGGCAAGCCCATCGTCGCCTATAAGGCCGGGCGCTTCCCCGAGTCGGCGCAGGTGGCCGCCTCGCACACCGGCGCGCTGGCCGCCGAGGACGCCGTCTACGACGCCGCCTTCCAGCGCGCCGGGCTGGCGCGCGTCCTCGACATCGGCGAGATCTTCGACTGCGCCGAGCTGGTCGGCCGCCAGCGCGTCCCCCTGGGGCCGCGCCTGGCGGTGGTAACCAACGCCGGGGGGCCGGGCGTCATGGCCGCCGACGCCCTGATCGCCTCCGGCGGCCAGCTGGCCACGCTGGGCGCCGAGACCCTGTCCCGGCTCGACGAGGTCCTGCCGCCCTCCTGGTCGCACGGCAACCCGGTCGACGTGCTGGGCGACGCCCGCTCCAAGCGCCTGGCCAAGGCGGTGGAGGCCGTCCTGCAGGACCCGGGCGCCGATGCCGTGCTGGTGATCGTCACGCCGCAGGCCATGACCAACCCGACGGCCATGGCCCAGGCCCTGGCCCAGCTCATGGACGCCTCGGCCAAGCCGGTGCTGGCGGCCTGGCTGGGAGGCGAGAGCATGGTCGAGGGGCGGCGCGTGCTGGCCGAGGCCGGCATCGCCGGCTACCGCACCCCCGAGCAGGCGGTGCGGGCGTTCATGACCCTGGTGGCCTACTCCCGCAACCTGGAAAGCCTGTACGAGACCCCGCGCGACATCCCCGTGGCCTTCACCCCCGACCGCCAGCGCCTGCACGCCGAGTTCCGGCGCCTGGCCGGCCCCGAAAGGCGGACGCTGAGCGAGCGCGACTCCAAGGCCATGCTGGAGGCCTACGGCATCCCCACGGCACTGCCGCAGGCCGCCTCCAGCGCCGACGAAGCGGCGCGGCTGGCCGTCCAGGCCGGCTTCCCCGTCGTGCTGAAGGTGCTTTCCCCCGACATCACCCACAAGAGCGACGTGGGCGGCGTGGTCCTCGACCTGAAGGACGCGGAGGCCGTGCGCCGCGCCTTCGTCGAGATCGGCGAGCGCGCGCGGCGGCTGGCGCCCGGCGCCCGGCTCGAGGGGGTGACCGTGCAGCCGATGCTGGCCCGCGAGGACGGCGTGGAGATGATCCTGGGGATCAAGAAGGACCCCGTCTTCGGCACCGTGGTCATGGCCGGCCGCGGCGGCACCGAGGCCGAGCTGTTCGCCGACCGCAGCCTGGGGCTGCCGCCGCTGAACGAGCCCCTGGCGCGGCGCATGCTGGAGTCGCTGCGCGTCTGGCCGCTGCTGGACGGCTACCGCGGCCGCCGGCCGGCTGCGAAGGACGTCCTCCTGGAGACCCTCATCCGCCTGTCCTATTTCGCCGCCGACTATCCCGAGGTGGCCGAGCTGGACATCAATCCGCTGCTGGTGACGCCCGAGCGGGTGATCGCCCTGGACGCGCGGCTGGTGGTCGAGCCGGCCGCGGCGGCGACTCCCGCGCCCTTCTCGCACCTGGCCCTGCGCCCCTATCCCGAGGAGCTGGTGCGCATGGCGCGCCTGCCCGACGGCACCGCCGTGCGCCTGCGGCCGATCCGCCCCGAGGACGAGCCGCTGTGGACGGACCTGCTGGCCGGCTGCTCGCGCGAGTCCATCTACGCCCGCTTCCGCCATTTTTTCCAGTGGCAGTCGCACCAGGCGGCGGTGCGCTATTGCTTCATCGACTACGACCGCGAGATCGCCATGGTGGCCGAGCTGGAGCGCGACGGGCGGCGCGAGCTGCTGGGCGTCGGCCGCCTGATCGCCGACCCCGACCACGAGAGCGTGGAGTACGCCGTGCTGGTGACGGACCAGTGGCAGAACCGCGGGCTGGGCAGCGTCCTGACCGAGTGCTGCCTGGAGATCGCCCGCGGCTGGGGGCTGAAGCGGGTCGTGGCCCAGACCGGGCACGACAACGCCCGCATGCTGGCCCTGTTCCAGCGCCTGGGCTTCGCGACCACGCCCTCCGAGGACGGCTCGGTGATCGACGCGGTGATGGAGCTGGGCCGGGGATAGGGCGGCCGCTCAGCGGTGGATCAGGCGGCTCAGCACCGGCCGCCTGACCGAGATGGCGCCGTGCGGGCACATCTCCTGGCAGCAGTAGCAGCGGATGCAGCGGGGATAATCGTAGACCGGCACTTGGGCCGGGTCGCTGTTCGGGGGAAGGACGGCCTTGGGGTCGAGCGGGCATACCTCGCTGCACACCCCGCATTTCCGGCAGCGGCGCGGGTCGATCACCGGCCGCGGCGTGAGCCAGTGCTTTAGGTAATAGGGGAAGGTGCGGTCCATCTCGACCGGCGGCCGGCGCACGACCTGGAAGTCGGGGCAGGCCAGGGCGTCGGCGTCATCGCCCAGGACCGCGATCGCGGCGTCGTCCCGGACCCCCAGGCCGCTCTCGGCGCCGGGGCGCATGGTCGGGACGAACTCGGGCTTCATGCGCACCAGCCGGCAGAACACGGCGTCGAGCGCCAGCGGGTCGTCGGAAAGCAGCAGGACCTTCATCCGCCGCGGCGTGCCCGAGCCGGGGCCGTTGCCCTCCATGGCCACGATGCCGTCCATGACGCTCAGCCGCGGCCGCAGCCGCCGGCAGACGTCGACCAGCATGGCGGCGAAGTGCTCGGCGCGGGGCATCTTGACGTGGTACTCGCCCTTGCGGATCCCCGGCACGCAGCCGAAGACGTTCTTGACGGCGCCGGTGAGGCGCATGAAGCCGTGGGTCTTCATCTTGGGCAGGCTGACGATGCCGTCGGCCTCCAGCGCCTCGCGGGCCAGGACCAGCTGCTTGGCGATCAGCGCCTCGTTGAAGCTCACCTGCGCCGGCAGCGACAGGTCGGCCATGGGCACGCCGAGCCTGCGCGCCGCCTGTGCCAGGCCCGCCTTGGCGGCGGCGGCGGCGAAGCCGCCGAAGCCGGGCGAATCGCAGTAGCTCAAGCGCGCCCCCGCCTCCAGCAGCAGCCGGGCGACGCCGGCGAACACCGCCGGGTGGGTGCAGACGTTCCGCGCCGGGGCGGCGCCGGCCAGCACGTTGGGCTTGAGCAGGATGCGCTCGTTCCGCGCGACGAAGCGCCCGGCGCCGCCCAGCAGGTCAATGCCGCGCCGCAGGGCGTCCTGAACGCGCCGGGGATCGTAATCGGGGCAGGAGACGAGGGCGACGGTCGAGCGGGCCGCCGGCGGCGGGACCGGTGCGCTGCCCATGACGGCGGCTTACTCGAACTTGTGGCGCACCGGGCGGCAGGGCTCGCTGGCGTTGCCCTTGCGGTCGACGGCGGCCACGGCGTAGGCGTACTGCTGCCCCTTGGCCGCCTGGCGGTCGCGGTAGAAGTTCTCCCTGACGTCGGCGGCCAGGACCTTCATCTCGTCGTCGCGCGCGGAGCGGCGGTAGACGACGTAGTGGTCCAGGTCGAGGTCGGGCACCGCCTCCCAGGTGAGGAAGACATGGTCCTTGGCGGTGAAGGTCACCAGGTTGGCCGGGACGTCGGGAGCGAAGGTGTCCTCGATGTGCAGGCGCACCGCCTCGGAAGGGGAGCTCTCGACGCGCTCATCGAGCATGGCGGCGACGCGGTACTCGTACTCGCCGTCGGCGCCGGTGTCCTCGTCGTGGTAGAACTCGCCCTTGGCGGGCTCGGCGTTCAGGCGGACGAAGGGGCCGGCGGCCTTGCCGCCGCCATCGTGGGCGATGCGGCGGTACACGCGGTAGCCCAGGAGCGCGGGGAGGGGGCGGCCCTCGGTGTCGGCCTGGGGCCGGCCCCAGCCCAGCACCACCACCTTGCCTTCGCGGCCGGCCTTGAGGTCGCGCACCGGCGCGGGCGGGATGCGGGTGGCGATCTTCTCCACCGCGCTCAGGGCCGAACGCGCGCGGCCGTACACGTAGGCGACGGCGAAGGCGTGCTCGCGCTCCTGCAGCTGCTTGGTCTTGAAGGAAACAGCGTAGAGGTGGACCTCGCCGCGGGCGGCGATCTCGGCGGCCTTGGGCTTGGCCAGCAGCTCGGCTTTCTTCTCGAAGGTGCCGGCGGCGAAGGGCTTGCCCAGGTGGTAGATGGAGACGCCGCGCACCAGGCCCGGCTGCAGCGGGGTCTTCTTGTCGGAGAGGAGCTCCGGGTAGCGCCAGCCGAGCTCGATCTCGTGGCCGACCTGGCGCACCACCAGCCGGGTCACGGCGGGGGGCAGCTTCTCCGGCTCCAGGACCAGCGGCCCCTTCTTGCCGCAGGCCGGCAGCAGGACGACGATCAGCGAAAGGATGAGGATGGCTTTTTTCATGGGGCTCACAGGATGTACTTGCTCAGGTCGCCGTCGCGGACGATGCCCTGGACCTTGCGCCGCACGTAGTCGCTGTCGATGCGCACCTGGGCATGCTCCAGGTCGGAGGCCTCGAAGGAGATGTCCTCCATCACCTTCTCCATGATGGTGTGCAGGCGGCGGGCGCCGATGTTCTCCGCCGTGCTGTTCAGCTCAACGGCCATGGTGGCGATCTCCTCGACGGCGTCGGGGGTGTAGATCACCTCCAGGCCCTCGGTGGCCAGGAGGTTCTGGTACTGCTTGACCAGGGCGTTCTGCGGCTCGGTGAGGATGCGCACGAAGTCGGCGCGGCCCAGCGACTCCAGCTCGACGCGGATGGGAAAGCGGCCCTGCAGCTCGGGGATGAGGTCGGCGGGCTTGGCCACGTGGAAGGCGCCGGCGCCGATGAACAGCACATGGTCGGTGCGCACCATGCCGTACTTGGTGTTCACCGTCGTGCCCTCGATGATCGGCAGCAGGTCGCGCTGCACCCCCTCGCGCGAGACCATCGGGCCGTGGCCGCCGCTCTCGCGGCCGGCGATCTTGTCGATCTCGTCGAGGAAGACGATGCCCATCTGCTCGGTGCGCTGGACGGCGAGCTTGGCCACCTGGTCCATGTCCAGCAGGCGGTTCTGCTCCTCCTGCAGCAGCAGCTGGAAGGCCTCGCCCAGCGGCATGCGGCGCTTGCGCGAGCCGCGCGAGCCGAGAAGGTTCGGCATCATCTCGCTGATCTGGATGCCGATCTCCTCGACGCCCGAGGCGGAGAAGATCTCCAGGGGCGTGACGGGGCTGGCCTTGACCTCGACCTCGATGAGGCGGTCGTCCAGCTTGCCCTCGCGCTGCCGCCAGCACCTCCGGCGGCAGGACCTCGCCGTCGCCCACCTGGCGAAAGGTCGCGTCCTCTGTCGGGCCGAGTTCCAGCAGCCAGCCGTGGGCGCCTTCCACCATTTCCTTGAGGGAATTGACCAGACTCAGTTCCAGGGA
>DAHVOV010000405.1 GCA_027318645.1 Candidatus Aminicenantota bacterium | reverse complement strand
GCGGCACCAACGCCTCGATCGTCCTCAAGAAGTACACCGACTGAGAGCGGGCGAGGGGGCCCAGGCCCCCTCGCCCTTCCTTTTGCGGAGGGACCCCATGAAGAAAGCGCTGTTGGCGATCCTTTTCCTCGCCGTCCTTTCCCTGCCCGGCGCCGCCGCCGGCGAAAAGCCGCACGTGCCGGTCATCGTCATGACCCACCCCACCCTCTCCCAGGTGAAGAACATCGTGGAGATGTACGAGAAGGACGTCCTGCCGCTGCCGGAGCTCGTCCTGCTGGGCATCTACCACGAGGACGAGCTGCGCAACGAGGAGGAGGCCGAGGCCTACCAGGAGGCGTTCGCCTACGTGCACGACAACAAGCTGGACTGGGTGCGCTTCCGCAAGATCAGCGGCCGCGTCGAGGCCGACGGGCTGTTCCGCGAGAACGCCTGGACGCCGCAGTTCCGGGAGATCTTCGCCGCGGCCGACGGCTTCCTGTTCACCGGCGGCATGGACATCCCGCCCGCCCTGTACGGCCACAAGACCGCCCTGCTCACCGAGCCGACCACCCCGGCCCGCCATCTCTACGAGATCTCGCTGCTCTTCCACCTGCTGGGCGGCGGCCGCAATCCCTCCTTCACCCCCTTCCTGGCGGCGAAGCCCGGCCTCCCCGTCCTGGCCGTCTGCCTGGGGCTGCAGAGCCTGAACGTCGCCCTGGGCGGCACCCTGACCCAGGACATCCCCAGCGAGCTGTACGGCCTGGCGACCGTCGAGGAAGTGCTGGCCCAGGACCCGGACCGGATCCACTCCGGCGTCTACCTGGAGAAGCTCGACGCCAACGATCCCGACCTGGCCCCGCCGTTCCACCGCATCTTCCTCCTGCCCGACAGCGCGTTCGTCCGCCGCATGGGGATCGTTGCGGACGCCACCCCCGAAGTGGCCACCTCGCATCACCAGGCCATCGACAAGCTGGCCGCCGGTCTGCGCGCCACCGCCCTCTCGCTGGACGGCCGGATCGTGGAGGCGGTCGAGCACCTGCGCTTCGCCAACGTCCTGGGCATCCAGTTCCACCCCGAGCGCTGCGCCCTGTACCAGAAGGGGCTGCGCCAGCGCCGAGGGCCGGGCGCCGCCCTCGACTTCAACCCGCTGGCCTTCCTGAAGGCCAACCCGCCCAGCTACGAGTTCCAGCGGGCGATCTGGAAGTGGTTCGCGGACGCCCTGCTCGCAGAGCCTGGACTCGGCGCACGGTAGACGGCGGACGGCGTACGGCAAAGCAAAGAATCGAACTCGGTGTGCGGCATATAGCGCACGGCGTACGGCAACAGCAAAAGAGCAGACTCTTCCGCGCCATTGCCGTTTCTGTCCGCCTGGGGGATTTCCTCTTCCCCTGCGCCTTATGCCTTATGCCAAGGGTTTTTCCCACCGTCGGCCGTCAGCCGTTCGCCGTCTGCCGAGGAGATTTCGCTTTCCTGACGCCTGAAGCCATGCGCCTTTCCCACCGTTTGCCGTAAGCCGTATGCCGTACGCCAAGCTCTACAAGGGATATTTACTCTCGATATAGTCCTTCAGGTGCCGGATCTGGTAGTCCTTGTCCTTCAGCAGCGCCTTGATGATGTCGCCGATGGAGATCATGCCCACGACCTTGTCCTTCTCGTCGACGACGGGGATGTGGCGGATGTGGTTCTGGGTCATGGCCGCCATCAGGTCGTTGACGTCGTCCTCGGCCCGGGCCACGATCAGCTTCTCGCGGGGGGTCATGACGTCCTGGATGGCCAGCCCCTTGACGTTGGCCTGGCTGCGGTAGCAGCTGCGCATGACGTCCCGCTCCGACACGATGCCCCGGACGTTCCGCTGCCCGTCCAGCACGATCAGGGCGCCGACGTTGCGGGCGCTCATCTCCTGCAGGGCGTCGCTGACGATGGCATCGACGTGGATGGCGAAAACCTCCTTTCCCTTGCTCTCCAGGATCTTCTCGGCCTTCATGCTTCCTCCCCGGCGCCCCGGGCCTGCGCCTAGGGCTTTAGGATACATAAATCGTTAAAAAAATCAACAGGAAAGTAGTCAGTAGACAGTAGAAAGGCCCTAAATCTCGTTACGATGCGATTTTCTTCCTACTAACTACTGACGACTGTCTACTTCTTCGCTCCTATTGACGGAATAGTTTAAACTGATAGAATAAGGCCTATTTCAAACCAAGAGGTGAATCGAATGGAAAGATATACTTCCCAGCAACTGATGGACATCGAGCACAAGTACGGGGCCCACAACTACCACCCCCTGGAGGTCGTCATCTCCAAGGCCGAGGGCATCTGGGTCGAGGACCCGGAGGGCAAGCGCTACATCGACATGCTGTCGGCCTATTCGGCCGTCAACCAGGGCCACCGCCACCCGGCGATCATCCAGGCCCTCAAGGACCAGGCCGACGTCCTGACCCTTACCTCGCGCGCCTTCTTCAACGACCGCTGGCCGCTCTTCGCCCGCAAGCTCGCCGAGCTCACCGGCAAGGACATGATCCTGCCGATGAACACCGGCGCCGAGGCGGTGGAGACGGCCATCAAGACCATGCGCAAGTGGGGCTACCTGGTCAAGAAGGTGGCCGCCAACAAGGCCGAGATCGTCGTCTTCAGCGAGAACTTCCACGGCCGCACCACCACCATCGTCTCCTTCTCCACCGATCCCGACGGCCACGACTTCTACGGCCCCTACACCCCCGGCTTCAAGATCGTCCCCTACGGCGACCTGAAGGCGGTCGAGAAGGCCGTGAACAAGAACACCGTGGGCATCCTGGTCGAGCCCATCCAGGGCGAGGCCGGCGTGGTCGTTCCCAAGCCCGGCTTCCTGGCCGCCCTGGGCCGCATCGCCAGAAAGCACAACGTCCTGCTGGCCATGGACGAGATCCAGACCGGCTTCTGCCGCACGGGCAAGCTCTTCGCCTACCAGCACGAGGACGTCGACCCCGACATCATCATCATGGGCAAGGCCCTGGGCGGCGGCGTCTTCCCCGTCTCGGCCATCGCCGCCAACGAGGACGTGCTCGGCGTCTTCAAGCCCGGCACCCACGGCTCGACCTTCGGCGGCAACCCGCTGGCCTGCGCCGTGGCCGTGGCCGCCATCGACGTGCTCGTCAACGAGAAGCTGGCCGAGCGCGCCGCCGAGAACGGCGCCTACTTCATGGAGAAGCTGCGCGAGCTGCAGCAGACGTCGGACAAGATCAAGCTCGTGCGCGGCAAGGGCCTGCTGATCGGCCTGGTGCTCAAGAAGTCGGCGGGCAAGGCGCGCCAGTACACCACCGCGCTGAAGGAGCGCGGGCTGCTCTGCAAGGAGACCCACGACTGGATCATCCGCTTCGCGCCGCCCCTGGTCATCAGCAAGGCCGACATCGACTTCGCCATGGAGAAGGTGCGGGAAGTCCTGGGCTAGATGGTCATCTTCCGCGCCGACGCGACCCCCCGCTCCGGGCTGTCGCGCCTGCGCCGCTGCGCCTACCTGGCCTCGCAGCTGCGGAGCGCGGGCGACGTCCTGCTCCTCAGCCGCGAGGACAGGGGGGCGGCCAAGTTCCTGGCCGGCCAAGGCTCCCCCTTCCGGACGCTCAAGGACCCGGCCGCCTTCGAGCTGGCCGGGGCCGGGGCGCTGGTCCTGGACCTCGAATCCTATTCCCAGGCCGACGCGGCGTTGCTGGAGCGGGCGCGTAATGGCGGCGTGCGCACGGTCCTGATCGCGCCATCGACGGGGCGCCGGCGAAGTGGGGAGCCAGCGCGGCCATTCC
>DAHVOV010000403.1 GCA_027318645.1 Candidatus Aminicenantota bacterium | reverse complement strand
TGGTCCTGAAGGTCCCGGCCGGCACCGTGGTCAAGACGTACCCCGACGAAAAGCTGGTCTTCGACTTCGACCGCCTCGACCGGCGCTTCGTCATCGCCCGCGGCGGCCAGGGCGGGCGCGGCAACGTCCATTTCAAGTCCTCGGTGAACCAGGCGCCGCGCCGCGCCGAGAAGGGCGAGAAGGGCGAGTCCATCCAGGTGGTGCTGGAGCTGAAGCTCATCGCCAGCGCCGGACTGGTCGGCCTGCCCAACGCCGGGAAGTCGACCCTGATCTCGCGCATCAGCAACGCCCGGCCCAAGATCGCCGACTACCCCTTCACCACCCTCGTCCCCAACCTGGGGGTGGTGGACTACCGAGGGCGCAGCATGGTCGTGGCCGACATCCCCGGCATCCTCGAGGGGGCGCACCGCGGCGAGGGCATGGGGCTGGAGTTCCTGCGCCACGTCGAGCGCACCCGCGTGCTGCTCTTCGTCATCGACGTGTCGCCCTACGCCCCGCTGCCGCCGCTGCAGGCCTTCCAGGTCCTGCGCGACGAGCTGGAGCGCTACCAGCCGCAGCTGCTGCGCAAGAAGGCGGTGGTGCTGGCCAACAAGATCGACCTGCTCGGCGATGACCGCGGCGGGGTCGACTCCTTGCGCAATTTCTGCCGCCGTCGTACAATCCCCTTCGTGGAAATCTCGGCGCTGAAGGCGACCAACCTGGACCCCTTGAAGAAGGCCCTGTTCGCGTTCCATGACCCCGCGTAAGACCGGACTGCTGGGCGGCACCTTCAATCCCGTTCACCGCGGCCACATCGAGCTGGGGCTGAAGATCCAGGAGGCCTTCGGGCTCGACCGCGTCCTCTACATCCTCTCGGCGCGGCCCCCGCACAAGAAGCGCCAGGCGCTGCCACCGGCCGAGCTGCGCCTGGCCATGCTGCGGGCGGCGCTGCAGCCGCACCCGGGCCTGGAGCCCTGCGACCTGGAGCTGAAGCGCCGGGGCTTCTCCTGGACCATCGACACCCTGCGCGAGCTGAAGGCCGCCCTTCCCGGCGAGCGCTTCTATTTCATCACCGGCAGCGAGGGCTTCCTGAAGATCCGCACCTGGAAGGACTACCGTCAGGTGCTGCGCGAGGTGCTGTTCGTCATCGTGCTGCGCAGCCGCCGCCACCGGGCGCCGGTGGAGCGCCTGCTGCGCGAGGAGGGCGTGCCGCTGCGCCGCGAGCCGGGCGACGCCCAGGAGCCGCCGGGGGCCTTCCTGCACGCCTACGTCTCGGACTACCTGGAGCTGTCGGCCACCGCCATCCGCCGCAAGCGCTCCCACGGCCAGGACGTCTCGCCCTACGTGGAGCAGAACGTGCACAAGATCATGGAGGAGATCAAGCTGTATGAAGAAGGATGAGAGCGAGCGCGCCCTGGACGAGCTGCGCCAGCGCCGCCTGCCGGCCGCGATCAAGTCGGCCGTCACCGCCCTGCTGGACAAGAAGGCGGAGAGGATCACGGTGCTCAAGCTGAAGGGGCTCAGCGAGATGACCGACTACCTGGTCATCTGCAACGGCGGCTCCGCCCGCCACAACCGCGCCCTCGCCGACGCCGTGCGCGACGGACTCAAGCACGACCTGCGGCGGCTGCCGCTGGGCAGCGAGGGCGAGGCGGCGGCCGAGTGGATCCTGGTCGACTACGTCGACTTCATCGTCAATGTCTTCTCCGCCGAGCGCCGGCAGCGCTACGCGCTGGAGAAGCTCTGGATGGATGCCAAGCGCACCGATTTCCCCGCCGGGCTCTAGCCTCGCCGATCCCGCCTCGCTGGCGCTGCAGGCGGCGGTGGCGCGCGTCGCCGCCCTGGACACGCCGGTGCTGCTGTGGGGCGAGACCGGCAGCGGCAAGGACTACTGGGCCGAGTCCCTGGTACAGGCCAGCCCCTTCCGGCCGCTGCTCAACCTGGGCTGCGGCGACGTTCCCGAAACCCTGCTGGAGAGCGAATGGTTCGGCCATCGCCGCGGCGCCTTCTCCGGGGCCGACCGCGACGCGGAGGGCAAGTGGCGCCTGGCCGGGAACGGCACCCTGTTCCTCAACCAGATCGACCTGCTGAGCCCGGCCATGCAGGCCAAGCTGCTGCGCGCCGTCGAGCGCCGCCGGGTCTACCCGCTCGGCTCCGCCGAGGAGGTGGACATCGCGGCGCGCTTCCTCTTCTCCGCCGGCGCCGACATCGAGGAGCGGGTGCGCCGCGGCGAGTTCCGCGCCGACCTGTACTACCGCGTCTCGACGGTCAGCATCTTCCTGCCGCCGCTGCGCCAGCGCCCGGCCGACATCCTGCCCCTGCTGCGCCGCTTCTGCGGCGAGGAGGGCGTGGAGCTGGCCCTCGGCGAGGAGGCGCGCCGCCTGCTGCTGCGCTACCCCTGGCCGGGCAACGTCCGCGAGCTGCGCAACTTCGTCCGCGGCCAGGCCGTGCGCGGCGCCGCCCTGGACGACGGGGCGGTGCGGGCGCTGCTGGACCGCCCCGGCCCCATGCTGGACCTGCTGCGCGCGAGCGAGCGCACGCTGGCCGAGGTCGAGGCCGAGTACGTCGCCTACCTGCTGCGCAAGTACCGCAACAAGAGCCGGGTGGCGCGCATCCTGGGCATCTCGCGCAAGTCGCTGTACAACATGCAGAAGCGCCATGAGCGCCATTGAGCTGCTCTGCGTCGGCGAGCTGAAGTTCCGCGGCCTGCAGGAACTTGAAAAAAAATATTTACAAAGCATCAATTATTATGTAAAATTCAGCGTAAAAAAATTGCGGGAGACCCACGGCAAGGAGGATGCGTTCGTGAAGGAAAAGGAGGGCACTCTGTTCCTGCGGGAGATCCAGCCCCGGGACTATGCCGTCGCCCTGGACGAGCGGGGCTTCGACGCGTTCGTGGAAGGCCTGCGCCGCCGATTCTACGCGGACCGCATGGGCCGGCCGTCGCTGCCGCCGACGGTGTACTTCCGGCTGCTCCTGATCGGGTACTTCGAGGGCATC
>DAHVOV010000396.1 GCA_027318645.1 Candidatus Aminicenantota bacterium | reverse complement strand
CTGCTGGATTTCAACCCGCTGCGCCGCCGGCGGTGGCGCGCCGCCGGCCAGCCCGCGGCGGCGGCGCCCGGGGCCGGGCGGCGCCGGCGGCTGCGGCTGCCCATCCTCGACCTCTACGTCCTGCGGCGGATGCTGCTCATCTTCTTCCTGGTCGTCGCCTCGCTGCTGCTGGTCTTCTACGTCATCAACATCCTGGAGTACGTCGACAACATCATCGAGAACAAGGTGCCCTTCGCCTACCTGCTGCGCTACAACCTCTACAACACGCCGGAGATCGCCACCATCATCCTGCCCATCGCCATCCTGACCGCCGTGCTGCTGGCCTTCTCGCTGATGAGCAAGAACAACGAGGTGACCGCCGTCCAGGTCAGCGGCATCAGCCTGCTGCGCCTGGCGCTGCCGGCGCTGGCCCTGGGGCTCCTCGTCTCGCTGGGCGTCTTCTTCATCCAGGAGAACGTCCTTCCCGAGGCCCGGCAGCGCGCCATCCGCACGCTGGACGTCATCCGCGGGCGCCAGCCCGTGGCCGAGGTGGAGTTCGCCCGCAACTGGGTGCTGGGCGAGAACAACCGCATCTACTTCTTCGACTTCTACGAGAAGCGGCGCCGGCGCTTCAACCAGTTCAACATCCTCGAACTGGACAGCGGGTCCCGGCTGCGGCAGCGCCTGTCGGCCACGACCGCCGCCTGGCAGAAGGACGGCACGCTGCTGTTGCGCGACGGCTTCCGCCGCGAGTTCCACGACCAGTTCCCCGGCGCCCTGGTCCCCTTCCGGAGCCTGCGCCTGCGCGTGCCCGAGCGGCCGCCGTTCTTCACCGAGAAGGTGCGCTTCGCCGGCGCCATGAACAGCCGCGACCTGCGCGACTACGTCCGCTACCTGGAGGCGAAGCGCAGCGACCCGGTCCGCTTCCGCGCCCAGCTGTACAACAACTACGCCTTCCCCTTCTCGGCGCTGGTCATGGTCTTCATCGCCATCCCCTTCTCCTTCCTGATGGGCAACCGCGGCGCCCTGTTCGGCATCGGCATCGCCGTGGGCGTCTCCATGGTCTACTGGGGAACGCTGGGCATCTTCAACTCCCTGGGCACGACCGCGGCCATGTCGCCGCTGCTGGCCGCCTTCGCGCCGCTGGCCGTCTTCTCGCTCGCCTCGCTCGTCCTGTTCTTCCGCATCCGCACCTGAGCCGCCCCGGGCGCGGGTTTCCCTTCCCCCGGCGAATGTGATAGAATTCAGTATCTCGCTGCCCGGATCATCCAAACCGAGGTGAAGATATGGAGAAGGAAGAACAAAAGGCGAACCAGGACGCCCTGGAGCGGCGCGGCAAGCGCAAGCCCTCGCCGAAGAAGAACCAGCTGACGCTGGTCCCCCTGTACTGCAAAGGCTGCGGCCTGTGCGTCGACATCTGCCCCACCGGCACCCTGCAGCTCTACGACGACCCCAAGAACAAGTTCGGCACGTCGGTGAAGATCGACGCCCCCGACTACTGCATCGGCTGCCGCATGTGCGAGCTGCAGTGCCCCGACTTCGCCATTTTCGTCAATTACGAGGAAGAGAAAAAGAAGAAGGAGGCGGCGAAATGAGCGCGCGCAAGGTCCTGCAGGGCAACATCATCATCGCCAAGGCGGCGCTGGCCGCCGGCTGCGACTTCTTCGCCGGCTATCCCATCACCCCCTCCTCGGAGATCGCCCAGTACATGTCCAAGGAGATGCCGCGGATGGACCGCACCTTCATCCAGATGGAGGACGAGATCGCCTCGCTGGGCGCCTGCATCGGCGCCTCGCTGGCCGGCCGCAAGACGATGACCGCCACCAGCGGCCCCGGCTTCTCGCTGATGCAGGAGCACATCGGCATGGCGGTCATGGCTGAGGTGCCGGTGGTCATCGTCAACGTCCAGCGCGGCGGCCCCTCCACCGGCATGCCCACCAAGCCGGCGCAGGCCGACATGATGCAGACGCGCTGGGGCACCCACGGCGACCACCCCATCATCGCCCTCTATCCGGCGTTCGCCGACGAGATGTTCAGCGAGACGGTGCGCGCCTTCAACCTGGCCGAGAAATACTGGAACCCGGTGGTGCTGCTGTCGGACGAGGTGCTGGGCAAGGCGCACATGGACGTGGAGATCCCCGATCCCGGCACCTACGAGGTCTACTGGGAGAAGCCGCACCAGGTGGTCGACCTGAACATCTACGACCGCCAGATCGGCGAGAACCCGCCGCGCGTCGACTTCTTCAAGGGCTACCCCATCCACATCGACGGCCTGGAGCACGACGCCCATGGCTGGCCCTCCTTTGACGCCAAGACCGTGGACAAGATGCAGCGGCTGCGCATGCAGAAGATCTACCAGAACCTGGACGACATCATCCGCTACAAGGAATACTACCTGGACGACGCCGAGGTGCTGGTCTTCAGCTTCGGCATCTCGGCGCGCTCGGCGCTGGCCGCGGTCAAGGCGGCCCGCGAGCAGGGCGTCAAGGCCGGGTTGTTCCAGGCCCTGACCGTCTGGCCCTTCCCGCGCGCCGCCCTGCAGGAGCGCTTCCAGCGCACCAAGAAGGTGCTCACCGTGGAGATGAACCTGGGGCAGATGAAGTACGAGGTGGAGCGCGTCGCCCCCCCCGGGGTGGAGAAGCGGACGCTGCTGCGCGCCAACGGCATGCCCTTCTCGCCCGACGAGGTGCTGGCCGCCATCAAGGAGCTCGCCAAATGAGAGACTACGAGAAATACATCCGCTACCGAACCTTTCCCACTCCCTGGTGCCCGGGCTGCGGCGACGGCGTCATACTCAAGTTGATCGCCATGGCGTTCGCCGAGCTGAACCTCGATCCCGACGACATCATCGTCGTCGCCGGCATCGGCTGCTCGGGGCGCATGCCCACCTACTTCAACACCAACACCCTGCACACCACCCACGGCCGCGCCCTGACCTTCGCCACCGGCATCAAGCTGGCCCGGCCTGAGAAGCTGGTGGTGGTCATCTCCGGCGACGGCGACGCCACCGCCATCGGCGGCAACCACCTGATCCATGCCGCCCGGCGCAACATCGGCATCAAGATGATCCTGATCAACAACGGCATCTACGGCATGACCGGCGGCCAGGTGTCGCCGCTGACGCCGCCCACGTTCTTCACCGAGACCACCCCCTACGGCAACATCGAGCCGCACTTCAACGTGCGCACGCTGCTGACCGCCGCCGAGGCCTCCTTCGTGGCCCGCGAGACGGTCAACCGCCTGATGCAGCTGAAGCAGGTGATCAAGAAGTCGTTCCAGCACAAGGGCTTCTCGGTGGTGGAGGTGATGAGCAACTGCCACGTCAACCTCGGCCGGCGCAACAAGATGAAGAGCCCGCTGGTGATGACCAAGTACATCCGCGACATCACCATGAACATGGCCGACTTCGAGAAGCTCTCGCCGGCGGAGCAGGCGCCCAAGTACCCGCTGGGCGTCTTCGTGGAGAAGACCGAACGGCTGGAGTACACCGACCTCTATTACAACCACATCGTGCCCGTCGCCCAGGGGTCGGGCGCCAGGGGGGAGAAATGAAGAAATTCGAGATACGCTACGGCGCGGTCGGCGGCCAGGGCATCATCACCGCCGGCGCCCTGCTGGTGGACATCGCCGTGGAGATGGAGGGCAAGTTCGCCAGCGAGAGCCCGACCTATACCGCCGCCGTGCGCGGCGGCCCGACCAAGGTCGACGTCATCGTCGCCGACGAGCGGATCGACTTCCCCCACGCCACGGCCATCGATTTCTTCCTCTGCACCGACCAGCGCCCCTACGACATCTACAAGGACCGCATCAAGGACGACGCCATCGTCGTGGTCGACTCGCACCTGGTGCGCGAGCTGGGCGACACGCGGCGCTGGAAGGTCTACGCGGTGCCCATCATCAACGAGACCAAGGTCGGCGCCGGCAACGTGGTGCTGACCTCGGTGGTCAGCCTGGCCGTCACCCAGAAGCTCACGAACATCGTCACCTACGAGCACATGGTGGAGCACATCAAGCACTGGGCCCCCAAGGGCGCGGTGGAGATGAACATGAAGGCCATCGAGGTGGGGATGAACCTCATCCAGTAGGATGGCCTTCCCCGCCGTCGCCGAACAGCTCGACCTGCTGCGCAAGGGGGCGCTGGAGATCATCAGCGAGGAGGACCTGGAGCGCAAGCTGGCCCGTTCGCGCCAGGAGGGCAAGCCGCTACTGGTCAAGGCCGGCTTCGACCCCACCGCCCCCGACATCCACCTGGGGCACACCGTGCTCATCCGCAAGATGCGCCACTTCCAGGAGCTGGGGCACACGGTGGTGTTCCTCATCGGCGATTTCACCGGGCTGATCGGCGACCCCAGCGGCCGCAACAAGACCCGCCCCGCCCTGTCGCCGCAGGAGATCGCCGCCAACGCCGAGACCTACAAGGAGCAGATCTTCAAGCTGCTCGATCCGCGCCGGACGGTCATCGACTTCAACTCGCGCTGGCTGGGGGCGCTGTCGCCGGCGGACATCATCAAGCTGACCGCCTCCTACACGGTGGCGCGCATCCTGGAGCGCGACGACTTCGCCAAGCGCTACAAGAACGGCGAGCCGATCTCGGTGCACGAGCTGCTCTACCCGCTCATGCAGGGCTACGACTCGGTGGCCCTGCGGGCCGACGTCGAGCTGGGCGGCAGCGACCAGAAGTTCAACCTGCTGGTCGGCCGCGAGCTGCAGCGCGCCTACGGCCAGGAGCCGCAGGTCATCCTGACCATGCCGCTGCTGGAGGGACTGGACGGCGTGCAGAAGATGAGCAAGAGCCTGGGCAACTACGTCGGCATCCACGAGGCGCCGGCGGAGATGTTCGGCAAGATCATGTCCATCAGCGACGAGCTGATGTTCCGCTACTACGAGCTGCTGACCGACGTGCCCTCCCGCGAGGTGGCGCAGCTGCGCGCGCAGGCCGCCGCCGGCGCGCGCAACCCCATGGAGGCCAAGATCGCCCTGGCCAAGTCGATCATCGCCGATTTCCATTCGCCGCAGGCCGCCGACGCGGCCGAGGCCGAGTTCATCCGGGTCTTCCGCAAGCGCGAGGCGCCCGACGACGCCCTGCTCCTGCCCCTGGAGGCCGACGAGCCCCTGGTCGATTTCCTGGTGCGCCACGGCGTGCTGGCCTCGCGCGGCGAGGTCAAGCGCGTCCACGCCCAGGGCGGCGTCTACCTGGACGACGAGCGGCCGGAGGAGATCACCCTGCTGCTGAAGAAGGGGCGCTCCTACCGCCTGAAGGTCGGCAAGAAGAAGTTCTACCGCATCGGCTGATCCGCTCTCCCTTCCCGGCGCGAATTCCCCGCTGCGGGGGAGCGGCCGCTCCTAGATGGAGGAAAAGATCCGCTGCGCCTCGCGGCTGACGCGCACGTGGGGGTCCTTCGTCATCCGCGCCAGCAGGTCGCGGACCTGGCCGCGCTCGAACTTGGCCAGCGCCAGGAGCAGCTGCAGGCGCACCTCGACGTTGGGGTCGCCGGCCAGGGTGGCGGCGCGCTCCAGCAACGGACGGCTGCGGCGGTTGCCCAGCACCTCGATGATGGCCGCCCGGGCGTACCACATGGAGCGCGGCAGCTGGGCGGCCAGCTTCTCCTCGTCCAGCTGCGGCCGCTGCGAGAGCTCGCGCACCACCACCTCGCGCACCCGCAGGTTGTCCTCGGAGAGGAAGGAGACCAGCAGGTCCTCGCCGGCCCGGCCGGTCTCGCTGACGATCAGCTTCACCGTCTCCAGCTTGCGCTCGTTGTTCTGCCTCTTGACCATCTCGCGCATGGGGACGAAGCCGAAGCCGTTCTCGTGGGGGCGGTCGCCCAGCGCCTTCTTGCAGGCCATGACCACCGAGCTGTCGGGGTGCTCGAGGAAGCGGCGGTAGAAGGCGCGGTCGTGGAAGCGCAGCTCGCGCAGGAGCTTGAGGGCGCTGGCCAGGCACTTGGAGGAGCAGCGGTTGCAGAGCGCGAGCTCCTTGAGGAAGGCGACGCGATCGTCGCGCTCGCGCGCGGCGAACTGCTCGTCCTTGAGAAAGCGCACCTGGGCCGCCGGCGAGAGCTTGAGGAATTCCTCGATCATGACGCCCCTACAGGTTGTCGAGAAGATGCCCCATCTTCTCCTTCTTGGTCCTCATGTAGTCCAGGTTCTCCTTGACCGGCTCGACCTCCAGCGGCACGCGCTCGGCGATCTCCAGGCCGTAGCCGGCCAGGGCGATGTATTTGGCCGGGTTGTTGGTGATCAGGCGCAGCCTCTTCAGCCCCAGGTGGCGCAGGATCTGGGCGCCGATGCCGTAGTCGCGCTGGTCGGGCTTGAAGCCCAGCGTGACGTTGGCCTGCACGGTGTCGAGGCCCTGCTCCTGCAGCTTGTAGGCCTTGATCTTGCTGGTCAGGCCGATGCCGCGCCCCTCCTGGTTGAGCAGGTAGAGCAGGACGCCGCGCTTCTCGCGGCTGATCATGCGCATGGCCGCCTGCAGCTGCGGCCCGCAGTCGCAGCGCAGGGAGCCGAAGGTGTCGCCGGTCAGGCACTGCGAGTGGACGCGGGCCAGGACCGGCTCGTCGCCGGCCAGCTCGCCCTGGGTAAGGGCGATGTGCGTCTCCTGCTGCACGCGGTCGATGTAGGCCTTGATGGTGAAGTCGCCCCAGCGCGTCGGCAGCGCCGCCTCCGAGACCAGCTCCACCAGCGTGTCGGTCTGCACGCGGTACTTGATGATCTCCTCGATGGTGATGATGGGGACGCCGAAGCGCGCCGAGAACGTCTCCAGGTCGGGCATGCGCGCCATGGTGCCGTCCTCTTTCATGATCTCGCAGATGACGCCGGCGGGGGTCAGCCCGGCCATGCGCGCCAGGTCCACCGAGGCCTCGGTCTGGCCGGTGCGCACCAGCACGCCGCCGTCCCGGGCGCGCAGCGGGAAGATGTGCCCGGGCCGCGACAGGTCGTCGGGGCGGCTGGCGGGGTCGATCAGGCAGCGGATGGTCTCGGCGCGGTCGAAGGCCGAGATGCCGGTGGTGGTGTTGCGCTTGGCGTCGACCGAGACGGTGAAGGGCGTCTGGAAGTGGGAGGTGTTGTCATGGACCATCAGCGGCAGCGCCAGCTCGTCGCTGCGCTTCTCGGTGAGCGAGGCGCAGATCAGCCCGCGCGCCTCCTTGGCCATGAAGTTCACCGCCTCGGCGCTGACCTTCTCGGCGGCGACCATCAGGTCGCCCTCGTTCTCGCGCTGCTCGTCGTCGACGATGATGATCATCTTGCCCTGCTGGAGGGCCTGTATGGCTTCGGGGACGGTTATGGTCATTTAGCGGGTCCTGCCTCTTTCGGTCCGGTAAAAATTATATAGGGTTTTCCCAAGCAAATCAAGCTCGATGTTGACCCGCTCGCCGACGCGCAGCCGGCCCAGGTTGGTGGCGGCCAGCGTCTGCGGGATGAGCTCGACGGAAAACCAGGTGGGAAGGACCTCGGCCAGGGTCAGGCTGACGCCGTTGATGGCCACCGAGCCGCGCGTCACCAACAGCGGCCGCCACTCGCGCTCGCGGAAGGTGAAGGACCAGCGCGACGCGCCGCCGCCCCTTTGCGCCGCGCGCAATCGTGCCGTGCCGTCGATGTGGCCGCTGACCAGGTGGCCGTCGAGGCGGCCGCCCAGCGCCAGGGGCCGCTCGAGGTTGAGCGGCGCGCCCGGCGCCAGGTCCTGCAGGTTGGACAGGCGCAGGGTCGGCTCCGCCAGGTCGAAGCGCAGCAGGGCGCCCTTCCTCTCGACCACGGTCAGGCAGACGCCGTTGACGGCCAGCGACGCGCCGACCGCCGGCGACGGCACGAGCGCGGCGCGCAGGGTCAGGCGCGGTTGGCTCCCTTTCTCCAGGGAGACCAGCGTCCCCTGGGACTCGATCAGGCCAGTGAACATCGGTACCCCCTGAGGATGGCGCCGCCGGCGAGCCGGCTCCAATGGCGCTCGGCCAGCTCCGGCGCCGCGTCCAGGCCGGCGCCCGAGGCGAAGGGCTGCACCGCGTCGCGCCCGCCCACGATGCGGCCCGAGTAAAAGAAGACCGCCTCGTCCCAGAGGCCTTGGCGTAGGAAGGAGTCGATCAGCCGGCCGCCGCCCTCGACCAGCAGCGAGGCGACGCCCATCCCGGCCAGCTCCTTCAGCACGGCGTCGAGGCTCAGTTCGTCCCCGTCCTCGGGGACGAAGAGGTGGCGCTCCGCCTTCTTCCCGCCGCCGGCGGCGGAGAGCCCGCTGAAGAGGACCAGCGGGAAGCGCTCCTGGTCGCGAAAGATCCTCCGGTCGCGGGGCAGCTCATTGGCCGTGTCCAGCGCCACGCGCAGGAGGGGTTTGCCCTCCCAGCCGGGCTCGCGCAGGGTGAGCAGCGGGTCGTCGGCCAGGATGGTGCCGGCGCCGGCCATGACGGCCGAAAACTCGCCGCGCAGGCCGTGGGAGCAGCGGCGCAATTCGGGAGGGGTGACCCAGCGCGAGCGCCCCTCGCGGTCGGTCATCTTGCCGTCGAGGGAGACGCCGGCGTGCAGGGCCACCCAGGGGCGGCCGGCGCGCATGAAGGCCAGGTAATGGCGGTTGAGCCGCTCGGCCTCCGCGCGGCAGAGGCCGACCTCGGCCTGGATGCCGGCCGCCCGCAGCCGGGCCAGGCCGGCGCCATTGACCAGCGGGTTGGGGTCCAGCATGGCCATGACCACGCGGCGCACCTGCTTGCGGACGATCAGGTCGGCGCAGGGCGGCGTCTTGCCGAAGTGGCTGCAGGGCTCCAGCGTCAGGTACAGGGTGGCGCCGGGGACGGCCAGCCGCTCCAGGGCCATGGCCTCGGCGTGCGCCGCTCCGCAGCGGGCGTGAAAGCCGAAGCCGAGCACCCGGCCGCCCTTGACCACGACGGCCCCGACCATGGGGTTCGGCTCGGTGGTGCCCAGTCCCCGGCGCGCCAGGCGCATCGCCATCTTCATGAACTTGAGGTCGTCGCCGGCCATGCGTCCTCCCGCCGCGCTCATGGCCCCAGCAGGGCGTCTACGAACTCGCCGGGGGAGAATTCCCAGAGGTCGTCGGCGCCCTCGCCGCCGCCGACGAAGAGCACGGGCAGGCGCAGGCGCGCGGCGATGCTGACCACGGCGCCGCCCTTGGCCGTGCCGTCCAGCTTGGCCAGGAACAGGCCGTTGATGCCGGAGAACTCGCGGAATTTTTCGGCCTGGACCAGGGCGTTCTGCTCGGTGGAGGCGTCGAGGACCAGCCAGGTCTCGGCCGGCTGGCCCGGCGCGATCCTGGCCACGATGCGCACGAGCTTCTCCAGCTCGCGCATCAGGTTCTCCCGGCTCTGCATGCGCCCGGCGGTGTCGATGACCAGCCGGTCGAGGCTGCGGCCCTGCCACGCCTGCACGGCGTTGAACACCACCGAGCCGGGGTCGACGCCGCGGTCGCCGCCGACGACCGGGACGCCGAGGCGCTCGCCCCACAGGGACAGCTGGCTGGAGCCGGCGGCGCGGAAGGTGTCGGCGGCGGCCAGCATCACGCTGCGGCCCTGGGCCTGGCAGAGGCGGGCGAGTTTGGCGGCGCTGGTGGTCTTGCCGCTGCCGTTGACCCCCACCAGCATCACCACGGTCCGGGCGTCGCCGGCGAACGGGCGGCGCGGCGCCGGGAGCAGGGCCAGCAGCTCCCGGCGCAGGAGCGCCAGGCACTCCTCCCGGCCGTCCCGGCCGGCCGCCTGCCTGGCCACGGCCCGGGTCAGGCGCTCGACCTCGTCCATGGCGATGTCGGCCAGGAGCAGCTGCTCCTGGAGGTCCGCCAGCGCCTCCTCGCGCTTCCGCCCCGGGGCGAACACGGAGGCCAGCCCTTCGTGCAGGCGGCCGCGGAAGAGGTCCTTGAGAGCCATGCCGGCATTATAGCCGAACGGCCCGGCCGTGACAAACGGGGCGGCGGCGGTCTGGGGGCGGGGAGGCCTTCCGCCCCGGGCCTAGAAGTACCCTACCACCATGCCCACCAGGCCGGCGATGGCGTTGGTCCAGATGTCGTTGGCGTCGACGACGCGGCCGTGGAAGAATACCTGGATCAATTCGAAGGCGAAAGCGGAGACGACCAGGATGGCGAAAGTCGCGATGGAGGAGGCGCGCTTGTTCTCCTTGGACAGCAGGACGCCCAGCAGGAAGAACTCGGCGATGTGCAGGAAGTTGGAGAAGAAGCTGCGGTTGAGGAAGATGCGGCGCTGGAACAGCAGGTAGGCGACGACGGTCGCCGCCAGCAGGATGGCGGTCATGTCCAGCGACTTGCCGCCGCTGGCGGCGCGGAAGAGGGCCAGGACGAAAAAGGCCGCCAGCACCGCCAGCACGACGTAGTTGACGAAATGGAAGCCCTGCGCCCGCAGCAGCAGGTTGCGCACCTGCAGGTGCAGCGGCGACGTGGCCAGCAGCAGCGCGGCGTAGGCCAGCGAGAGCTTGAACTTCCTCAATCAGCCTCCTTCTCGCGCTCGCGCAGCAGCGGCGAGGCCTTCTCCAGGACGCGGCCCTTGACCTCCTCGAAGAGCTTGCGGTTCTCCTCGAACAGCTTGCGCACCGCCTCCTTGCCCTGGCCCAGGCGGTTGTCGTTGTAGGAGTACCAGGCGCCCTGCTTGTTGACGATGCCGTAGAGGACGCCGAGCTCGATCAGGTCGCTCTCCTTGGAGAAGCCCTTGCCGTAATACAGGTCGACCTCGACCTCCTTGAAGGGCGGGGCCATCTTGTTCTTGACGATCTTGATGCGCACGCGGCCGCCGACGACGTCGGTCCCCTCCTTGATGGCCATGGTGCGCTTGACCTCGACGCGCATGGAGCTGTAGAACTTCAGCGCCCGGCCGCCGGTGGTGGTCTCGGGGTTGCCGACGAACATGCCGATCTTCTCGCGCAGCTGGTTGAGGAAGACGAAGGTGGTCTTGGAGCGCGAGACGATGGCCGTCAGCTTGCGCAGCGCCTGGCTCATCAGCCGCGCCTGCAGGCCCATGTGGCTGTCGCCCATGTCGCCCTCCAGCTCGGCCTTGGGGACCAGCGCCGCGACGCTGTCCACCACGATGATGTCGACGCCGCCCGAGCGCACCAGGATCTCGGCGATCTCCAGCGCCTGCTCGCCCCAGTCGGGCTGGGCGATGTACAGCTCGTCGATGTTCACGCCGAGCTTCTGGGCGTAGAGCGGGTCGAGGGCGTGCTCGGCGTCGATGAAGGCGGCGTAGCCGCCCGCCTTCTGCGCCTCGGCGATGGCGTGCAGGGCCAGCGTCGTCTTGCCCGATGACTCGGGGCCGTAGATCTCGATAACCCGGCCGCGGGGAAAGCCGCCGATGCCGGAGATGATGTCCAGGGCGATGCAGCCCGAGGAGATGGCCGGCACCTGCACCACCTCCTTGCCGCCCAGCTTCATGATCGCGCCCTTGCCGAACTGCTTCTCGATCTGCGATACGGCGTTGCTCAATGCGGTCGTCTTGTTGCTCGTTTCAGCCATGGGTCCTCCTCCGCTGCCGGAGCCGTATTGTAACAGGAATGAGCGGAATAGAAAAGGGCATCGTCCTGGGCATAGGGCGTACGGCGGACGGCATACGGTCGGAACAGGCGCTCCCCGATCTCTCCGTTCTCATTTCCCTTCGCCAGTAGCGCCTACAGCATCACGATCTTCAGCCCTTTTTTCGCGAACAGCTTGAAATGATGGTCCAGGGTGAGCACTTCCTCGCAGCCGGCCTCGATGAACTGGGACAGGATCAGGGCGTCGAAGGCCGGCATGCCGGTCGCGTGCGCGATCTCCGCGGCCTTGAGGGCGGCGGCGGCGGTCACCGGCGCCACCTCGACGGCCTTGGCGATGTCCTGGAGCACGGTCGGCCAGGAGTCGAGGTCGCCGCGCAGCAGCCTTTTCTTCAGCTCGAGGAAGCAGAGGGACGAGGTGAGCAGGTCGCGGTTCTCCCAGGCCTCCACGGCGGCGGGCCGGCCCGCCGCCAGGGCGTAGAAATAGCTGGTGTCAATCCCGGCGAGCATTGGCGGCGGTGCGCTCCCGGTGCAGCGCCTCCCAGCCGGTCGGCGCCAGCGCCCGGCGGATGTTGTCCATGACGCGCTTGCGGGCGCCGGCCATCTCGTCGGTGCGCAGGTACTCCTCCACGGCGCGGCTGATGAGCCGCGAGACCGGCAGGTTGCGCGAGGCGGCCCGGGCGCGCACGGCGTCCAGGACCTCCTTTCTCAGGTAGAAGCTGACGGCGGGCATGATGCCTCCGCCAATATAATATCATAATATGATGGGACAATCAACAAAAAAATGGCTTATGGCTGACGGCGGACGGCATACGGCAAGACGCAATGAAACGAAATCTCGAAATTGCGGGCTATCCAGGCTTGTGGAAGCGGCGAGGAAAAGGGCGGGCATTCATGGTGCGGCTGGCCCTTGGGGCGTGATGCAGGCGAGACGGGCATTACGCTGAACTGATCGTTCATTGCCTTTCCGTACGCCGTGTGCCGTATGCCGTGCGCCGAGTCATTTCCCTCCGAGGTACTCGACCTTGTCGAACTCCTCGTCCTGCCTGTGGTAGGTCTCGATCAGCTCCTTCAGCGAGTTGAGCAGGTGGATGATGTCGCTCTCGATCTCCTTGCGCTTGAACTGCAGGTTCTTGATCTCCTCGCGGATGCCCATCTGCCGCAGCACGGCGTGCTTGACGATCTCCTCGGCCTTGATCTCGGCGTCCTTGGTGATCAGCTCCGCCTCCTTGTGCGAGCTGACCTTGATCTCGCTGGAGAACTTCTGGGCGGCGATCAGCGTGTCGCGCAGCAGCTCCTCCTTCTTCTCCAGACGCTCCAGGCTCTCGCGCAGCCGCTCCATGCCCTTCTTGAGCTCCTCCTTCTCCTGGATCTCCTCCTCCAGGGTCTCGGCGACCTGCTGCAGGAAGTTCTTCACCTCGTTGGCATCGAGCCCCTTGAACTTGCTGGAGAACGTCTGGCTCAGGATCTCCTGCGGGGTCAGTTTCATGCTCCCTCCTTGCCGTTCCCGGCCCGGCTCACGGCTTGCGCCTCCCGAACAGCGCCGTGCCGATGCGCACCAGCGTCGACCCTTCCTCGACGGCCACCTCGTAGTCGTGGCTCATGCCCATGGAAAGGTGGGCGACCGGCATGTTGGGCACCTGCAGGCGCTGCACCTCGTCGCGCAGCCCGCGCAGGCGGGCGAAGTGCGGCCGCACCTTCTCGACGTCCTCGAAGTAGGGCGGCACGGCCATCAGCCCCGTGACGCGCACCTTGGCCAGGCCGGCGATGTAGGGGATGGCCCGCCGCAGCCCCTCGGCGGTGAAGCCGGCCTTGTTCTTCTCTTCGCCGATGTTGACCTCGATGAAGACCTCGACCGGCTCGTCGACGCGCTTGTGGATGTGCTCCAGCGCCTTGACGCCGTCGACCGACTCGATCAGGCGGAAGGCGGCCAGGATGCGGTTGATCTTGTTCTTCTGCAGGTTGCCGATGAAGTGCCACTCGATGCCGGCGTCGGGGAAGTGGCGCATGTGCGCCTCGGCCTCCTGGCTCTTGTTCTCGCCCAGCAGGCGCACGCCCAGGTCGAGCGCCTGGCGGATGCGCTCCGGCCCCTGGTCCTTGCACACGGCCAGCAGGCGCACCTGGCGCGGGTCGCGCCTGGAGCGGCGGCAGGCGGACGCGATGTTCCCGCGGATCCGCTCCAGGTTCTCAGCGACGGGCATGCTCCTCCTGCGCCTCGCGGCGGTGCAGGTAGTTCTTGTAATAGCCCCAGATGGCGACCAGGGCGCTCAGGGCCATGCCGTGGCGGCCGATGTACTTGGACCAGAAGAAGAAAATGAAGAGGAACAGCAGGAAGGCGAGGATGGCCAGCCCCTCCATGCCCCGGCCCTTGCGCGGGTTCTTGAGGATCAGGAAGTCCTTCTCGTCGACCGGCCCGCCGCAGTTCAGGCAGATCTGGTAGTCCGGGTCCAGCTCCTGGACATGGCCGCACTTGGTGCACTGGACGCTCATCCGGGCCGGCAGGGGCGCCCCCGGCGCCGCCTGGGCCGGCGATTCGTTGCCGCTCATGTCAGGGATTATACATGAGGGGCCGCCTTTTTCCAAGACGGGGCCGCTTCACTCACCGTCCAGGGCCAGGCGGAAGCCGAGGATGTTCAGCTTGCTGTCGGGCCTCTCGCTGCTGCGGTTGGCGGCGCGCACCAGGTTGGCGCCGTTGACCCACGAGCCGCCGCGCACGGAGCGCTCCGCGCCGCCGGCGGGGGCGGGCGGCGCCCCGGGCGCCGGGTTCCGGTAGGAGGCGGCGTCGTAGACGTCGAGCATCCATTCCCAGACGTTGCCCGCCATGTCGAGGATGCCGTAGGGAGAGGCGCCGGCGGGGTAGGAGCCCACGGGGCGGGTCATCATGTGGTCCTTGTTGAAGTTGGCCAGGCCGGAGTCGGGCAGGCGGCCGCCCCAGGGATAGCGGTCGCGCGCCGCCTTCTCCCACTCGGCCTCGCTGGGCAGGCGGAAGGGCAGGCCGGTCTTCTTCTTCAGCCAGGCGCAATAGTCCGCGGCATCGCGCCAGGAGACGTAGATGGCCGGGCGGCTGCCGCGGCCCCAGGCTTCGTCCTGGGCCAGGGCGCGGCCGGTCTCGGCGCAGAAGCGGTCATACTGATCGAAGGTCACCTCGGTCTTGCCGAGCCAGTAGCCCTTGAGGAAGACCTTGTGGGCCGGATGCTCGTCCGCGTCGCCCTCGCCTTCGGGCGAGCCGATGGTGATCTCGCCCGCCGGGACGTAGACCAGCGAGACGTTGCCGAGGAACAGGGCTTCCCAGAAGCCTTTCTCGTTGCGCCAGACCCTGTCGGCCTTGCCGCGGACGCGGGCCAGGAACGGCTCGTCGGCCGCCTGCGGCGCGGCCGGCTCCTTTTGCGGCGCCGCCGCGGGCGCCTGGGGAGCGGTTTCCTTCGGGGCCGCGGCCGGCCGGGCCAGGAGCGCGTCGAGGCGCGGGCGGATATCGGCCAGCTCCCTGGCGTTGTCCTTCAGGATCGCCGCCAGGTCGCCGGCGTATTCGCCGTTCATCGCCTGCAGGCGGCAGCGCACCTCGTTCTCCCCCTCGGGATACAGGCGCAGCGCCTCCACCAGGTAAAGGAAGGCGAACTTGACGCTGCGCTTCTCGTAGTTGGCGTCGGCTTTCTTCAGGTATTCCTTGAACTTCGCCCGGCGCTCGGTGCGGTCGATGGCCAGCTGAATGTCCCGGCATTTCTCCTTGGCCACCAGGTTGCCGGGCTCGAGCGCCAGCGCCTTCT
>DAHVOV010000390.1 GCA_027318645.1 Candidatus Aminicenantota bacterium | reverse complement strand
AACCGCATGCGGTCCGTCGCGTGGAACGTCCATTCCGGCGTGAGCAGCGTGGCGCCGAAGGCGGCCGCGTACCAGGGGCTCAGCCGGGGATCGCCGGGGTTCTCCAGTATCTGGATCTCCTGCGCCGGCATGTAGCTCTGGGCCAGGAGAAAGACCCGCCGCCCGGAAGCGCGATCGACCGCGGTGTCGACGACGATCACGGCGTGGCCGGGATGGCCGGGCTGGATGAAGATGTCGCCGCTGCCGGGGGCGCCGGCGGAAGCGGGCGCCAGCTCGCGGGCCAGCGACGCCGTGCCGGCGTAGGCGAAGACCGTTTCCAGGTAGAGCCAGAAGGAGCGGCGGCCGTCGCCGCGCTCCCCGCCCGCGACCCAGCGCGCCGAGTTCCCGCTCACGGCGATGCGCTCGCCGCGGCGCCAGCGCGAATACTCGGCGCGAAAGCCGCTGGCGAAGCGGAAGCGGATGTCGTCGAAGCGCCGCTGCGCGAACAGGTACTCGGCGCGCAGGCGCATGACGGCGTCGGCGCACTGGTGCAGGTCGCGGCGGCCGATTCTCAGGTCGACGACGGCGGCATAGACCCCGGCGTTCGCCTTGATCCGGCCGTCGTATAGGCGGACCGGCTCGCCGTGCGCCTTCAGCGGCAGGCTCCGCAGGAAGGAGGCGAAGCTCCCCGCCGCAGCGGGCTCGCGCGCGAAGCCGGCCGGCGGCGCGAAGCGCGCCTCGACGGTCATGCCCGCGGGGTCGATCCGCGGCGGCGGCTCCTGGGAACGCAGTGCCGGCGCGGCGAGCAGTAGGGATGCGGCAACGACCCAACGCCGCTTCATGCTCCCCCCCTTGGCCGCGGCGGCGCCTAGTCGGTGAGGACGAAGGTGACCTTCATCTGCACCCGGTACTCGGCGATCTTGCCATGATCGTCGAGCAGCACCTCCTGGTTCTGGATCCAGGCCGACTTCACGTTCTTCAAGGTCTTGTTGGCGCGGACGAGGCCGGTGCGAACGGCGTCGTCGAAGCTCTTGCTCGAGGACGACTTGATCTCGGTGACGCGGGCGACGGACATATGGCACCTCCCTTGGCTCGTTTCCGCCCAGTGTAGCAAGCCGCGGCCGGGTTTGCAATAACACGCGGGATATGACGGCCCACGGCATACGGCAGACGGGAAAGGGCTCTGATAGCTACCACAAGAGTGCCAAGTGATTCGTGATTAGTGAATAGTGATTTGTAACGGCCATAGTCCGGCGAATGCGGTTCTAATCACGAATCACTAATGACTAATCACCAGGACAAGTTCATTCTTTCGCTGTCACGCGTCACGCGTTACGCGTCACGATGGTTCCGGCAGCACTCAGTCCCACTCGAACATGTACTCGCTCAGGTGCGACGTCTCGTTCAGCCGGGCCAGCACGAAGCCGCGCACCTCGTCGTGCAGGAGCACGCTCACCGAGGCGTTGTCCAGGTGGAATGCCCAGAACCATTTCTCCCCCAGCCGCAGCGCCTCGGCCAGCAG
>DAHVOV010000375.1 GCA_027318645.1 Candidatus Aminicenantota bacterium | reverse complement strand
CCGCTCGACGCCAAGGTGGCAGATCTACGGATCTTCCACCAGACCACCAAGGATTGTATTGCCTGAGCATTGCAAACAATTCACTTTTTGACGCAATCATGACTTAATTATACAAATATCGATATTTAATGCAAGTATATTTTAACTAAAATATGTTTTTTATCACTTCTTATGTGTTTTTTGCTTTTTTCAATTTGGGAAATAGGTTGGGGCTTTGCTATTTGACTTTGCAGAAAACGGATTAGGAATCAGATAGATTGATCGAATGCTGCTGCGCGTCACGTGTCACAACTGATCGTTTCTTTGCAGCAGCCCTACGCCGTCTGCCGTACGCCATACGCCAAGGTTAATGTTCACGACCAATCACCTTGAACCTGCGCTCCAGGCGAAAGCCGTCCTCGTCGATGAGCGTCAGGCGGTGCTCTCCCGGCGCGGGCCGGGCCGCCACCTGGTGGAACTGCCGGGTGGCGGCGATGAACTCCTCGTCCAGGTGCCAGAAGATGGCCTTCTCGGGGCGGCGATGGACCGCCTCGAACACCACCTGGCCGGGGCGGCCGTCGAGGTCGATCGGGATGTAGACGGCGGTGTTGGCGTCGGGATAGACCAGGCTGATGACCTGCCGCCCCGCCTCGGCCTGGAAGGCGCCGGCGCAGTCGGCGCGGAAGGGCGGCAGCGGGCGGTACTCGGGGTGAACGCGGCGGTAATAGTACTCCTGCACCGGCGGCAGGACGAACCACGGCTCATGCAGCATGCGGCCGGGCGGCTCGCAGCCCGAGTCGACGCGGAAGTGGCCCGTCGCGTCCAGGTGCGCCAGCTGATGGAACGGGCAGGGCTGCTGGAAATGGCTTTCGCTGGGGACGGCGGCCGCGACGGCCGGGCAGAGCTCGCCGGCCAGGAAGCCCGAGTCGCGGCAGACGCGGACCTCCTTGAGCCACAGGCGCGGCACCGGCATCGCCCCGCCCGTGTCCAGGGCGTTGAGCACCTCGAAGAGCACCGGCGCCGCCGTGGCCAGGCCGGTCAGCCCGGGGTTGCCCTCGCCGTCGGCGTTGCCGGCCCATATGCCGACGGTGTAGGCCGGCGTGACCCCCACCGCCCAGGCGTCGCGCAGGCCGAAGCTCGTCCCGGTCTTCCACGCCACCCAGCGCGCCGAGGAGAACTCCCGCCAGTCGCCCTCCTCGTCGGGGCGGTTCACCTCGGTCAGGGCGTCGAGGGTCAGCCAGGCGGCGCCCGGCCCCAGGTCGTCCATGCGCAGGCGGCGGTCCGGCTCGTCCCGCAGCAGGCGCACTTCCCGGCGCACGGCGCGGTCGCCCAGCGCCAGCTGCGCCAGGCCGGCGTAGAGGCCGGTCACCTCGAACAGGGTGGCCTCGGCGCCGCCGAGGATCAGCGTCAGGCCGTAGCCGCCCGGCGGGCGGTCCAGGGTGGTGAGCCCCCAGCGCTTCAAAAGGTTGTAGAAGCGCGGGATGCCGAACTCGCGCAGCATGCGGATGGCGGGGATGTTCAGCGACCAGGCCAGGGCCAGACGCGCCGGCACGGCGCCGCGGAAGCGGCGGTCGAAGTTCTCCGGGACGTAGCCGGCGAAGTGCGCCGGCGTGTCGGCCACCAGCGTCACGGGCGCGAGGGCGCCCTCCTGCAGCATGGCGGCGTAGAGGAAGGGCTTGAGGATGGAGCCGGTGCTGCGCCGCCGCTGCAGCAGGTCGACGTCCTGGCCGTGGGCCGACTCGCCGCCGCGGGAGACGTTGCCGACATAGGCCGCCACGGCGGCGCGGCGGTTGTCGATCACCAGGGCGGCCAGGTTGCGGACGTTGACCGCCAGCAGCCGCTCGCCCGCCGACTGCACGATGCGCCCCAGCGTCTCCTGCAGCGCGGGGTCGACGAAGGTGGCGAACGGGCGGGAGCTGCCGCGCCGCGCCGCCAGCGTGTCGAGCAGGTGCGGGGCCAGGCGCGGCGGCATGCGCATGCCGGCCGGCATGGGCTCGGCCAGGGCCAGCGAGAGCTCGAGCCGGGAGAGGAACCCGCGACCCTGCAGCAGCCGCAGCACCCGGTCGCGCTTGCCCTGCAGCCGGCGGCG
>DAHVOV010000355.1 GCA_027318645.1 Candidatus Aminicenantota bacterium | reverse complement strand
ACGGCAGCCGCATGGATGATTCAGACCTTCAGGAAGGAAGGAGGGAAGAATGAGGGAAAGGCAGAGGGAAGACAAAGTAGGAAAGAAGTGAAGAAACAAGGTAAAAGGAAAAAGGTTTTCTTACAAGGTTTTTCCCACTCTCTCTTCCCTCTCTCTTCCCTCCCTCTTCCCTTTGTATTCCCTGAGCTTCGTAGTGCCGTTGCCTTCCGTATGCCGTACACCGTGAACCGTCTACCGAGTTCTTCTTGCTTTTCCTACCACTACCACTATCACGGTCACTAATTTCTTAAAAAGCTCTGCCCCAATTCTGCCAGGCGCTCGACATCCTCCACCTTCTCCAGGCGCCGTCCCGACACCCGCAGCTCGAGACAGGCGGGCGACGAACGGACGACCAGCGGCTGGGAAGCGGGCCAGGCCGCCAGCAGTTCCTCGCTGCGCCCGTCCAGGAAGCCCATGGCCGGCGGCGCCTCGCGGGCGAGCAGGACGAAGTGCGGCTCGAGCCGGCCGCCGGCCGGGTACGGGCGCATGCCGGCCGCCTCCGGCCCCAGGAAACGGGAGAGGAGCTCCGGGGCCAGGCGCGAGAGGACGCGCGCGCCCCCCGGGACCGGTCCGAGGATGAAGGTACCGCGGCCGGGATCCGCGCCCGGGGCGGTCCAGAGCGTCACGTGGTCCCAGTCGGACGAGCCTGGCCCGGTCTCGCGGCCGCTGGAGCGGGAGACGGCCTCCAGCGTCCAGCCGTCGCCCCCGATGCGGTGGCCATGGCGCAGGGGACCGTCCAGCGGTTCGTACCGCCAGCCGCGCCGGCGGCACAGCTCCCGCAGCGCCTCGCACTTCCGCTTGCGTACACGACCGGCCCAGTAAAAGATGCCGGCCACCGCCACGGCGGTGGCCGCCGCCACGACCAGCCCCGACAGCGCGTCGCTCATTCCCGCGCACCTCCCGGCGGCCATGCCGCCGCCGCGATTGTAACGGCTTCGCCGGCCGCTGGCAAGGGCCTTCAGAAAAAAGATCAACGGCAGGCGCAGCGAAGCGATCCAAGTGACAAGTGACGAGTGACAAGTGACGAGGAACAGCGATCAAGAGCACTTGGCTTACGGTATACGGTCGACAGTAGACAGCAGCAGCAGCGATGATTCTGGCCTTCAGGGACGAGAGAGGGAAGAATGAGGGAAAGGCAGAGGGGAGACAAAGTGGAAAAAAGAAAAGAATCAAGATAAAAGGAAAAAGGTAAAAGGTAAAAGTAAGAGAAGGGATTCCAGTGCCATGCCGTATACCGTACACCGTATACCGTATACCGAGTTCTTCTTGCGGTTCCTACCACTACCACTATCACTACCACTTTTATAGCCGCTTCGGGCTCGATTGACTTCCCCGCCGCCCTGTGCTAGGAACAGGTTTCGACCACCGCTCCGAGGAGGACCCCATGGCGTCGCGTGGCAAGTGGACTTCCAGCATCGGCTTCATACTGGCCGCGGCCGGCTCGGCCATCGGCATCGGCAACATCTGGCGCTTCCCCTACATGACCGGCAAGTACGGCGGCGCCGTGTTCCTCTTCGTCTACCTGGCCGCCGTCGTCCTGCTGGGCATGCCGGTGATGATCGCCGAGATCGCCATGGGCCGCGCCACCGGCAAGAACCCGGTCGGCGCCTTCCGCGAGCTGCGGCCGCGGTCGCAGTGGAAGCTGGTCGGCTACCTGGGCGTGGTCACCGGGCTGATGATCCTCTCTTACTACTCGCTGATCTCCGGCTGGACCCTGGGCTACTTCTTCAAGACCCTGGCCGGCCAGCTGCGCGGCGCCACCACCGAGGCCACGCCGGCCGTCTTCGCCGCCTTCTCGGCCAACGTCGGGCTGCAGCTCCTGCTGCTGGGCGCGTTCATCTTCCTCACCGCCTGGATCGTCTCGCGCGGGGTCTCGGGCGGCATCGAGAAGGCCTGCAAGGTCCTGATGCCGGTGCTGGTGGTCATCATGCTCGTCCTGCTGGGCCGCGCCCTGACCCTGCCCGGCGCCGGCAAGGGGCTGGAGTTCTACCTGAAGCCCGACTTCTCCAAGCTCTCGCCGCAGATGGTCATCGACGCCATGGGCCAGGCCTTCTTCAGCCTCAGCCTGGGCATGGGCGCCATGATCACCTACGGCTCCTACCTGAAGAAGGACGAGAGCATCCCGCGCAGCACCGCCTGGGTGGCCGGCCTGGACACGGTCACCGCCGTCATGGCCGGCTTCATCATCTTCCCGGCGCTGGCCGCCTACGGCATGAGCCCGGCCGGCGGCCACCCGCTCGTCTTCCACATCCTGCCGGTGATTTTCGACCGCATGCCGCTGGGGACGGCGTTCGGCCTGCTGTTCTTCCTGCTGCTGGGCGTGGCGGCGCTGGCCTCGACCATCTCGCTGCTGGAGGTGGTCGCCGCCTACTGCATCGACGAGCTGAAATGGAGCCGGCGCAAGGCGGTATGGCTCGCCGGCGGGCTCTCCTTCCTGTTCGGCATCCCCTCGGTCCTCTCCTTCGCCGGCGTGCCCTTCTTCCGCAGGCTGCCGCTGCTCCACGTCAGCTTCTTCGAGATGATGGACTTCGTCTGGGGGACGCTGGCGCTGAGCGTCGGCGCGCTGTTCATCTCCGTCTTCGCCGGCTTCGTCTGGAGGAAGAGCGCCGCCTTCCGCGAGATCGGCTGGGGCGAAAAGGGGTCGCGCCTGGGGGCGGCCTGGTCGTTCTCGGTGCGCTACCTCTGCCCGTTGCTGATCGTCGCCACGCTGGCCGTGCTGCTCGTCGGCTGACGGCCGGGAGCGGCCGGGGAGGCGCCGCCCGCTAGTCGATCTCGAAGAGCAGGTGGTTGGCCAGGATGTTGTCCCCTTCCTGCACGCCCATGGACTTGATGACGCCGGTCTTGGGGGCGCGGATCTCGTTCTCCATCTTCATCGCCTCGTGGATGAGGATGATGTCGTTCTCCTCGACCCGGTCGCCGGGGCGGAAGTAGATCTTCTTGATGCAGCCGGGGATGAAGCTGCGCACCGCCCCCGACTTGGAGGCGCTGACCGGCTTCTCCTTGTAGTAGAACAGGCTGTCGATCTTGAGCAGCGAGGCGGCGTAGTACTCCTCGTCGACGTAGATGCCCTGCGGGTAGCCGTTCTCGTCGCGGACGAACTCCACCTGGTGCAGCTTGTTGTTGACGAAGAAGGAGAGCACGTCGTCGTCCTTCACCTCGCCAATGAGGATGTCGAGCTTGGTCTTGTCGAGCTTGATCTCGGTCGGGGAATGGAAGGTGGCGCTGTTGGCGATCTCGGCCTCCACGACCTTCTTGTCCAGCATGAACTTGTACTTCATGGTCGCACCTCAGTAGGGGCTGAACAGGCGCTTGAAGAAGCCCGGCTGCTTCATCTTCTCCAGCTTGGCCTTGTAGTTCTTCCTGCGGTTGTCCAGGTGGAAGTCGGCGGCCAGCAGGGCGGCGGCGACGATGGCCTCCTCCTCGGTGTTCTTCAGCCGCGAGAAGTCGAACTTCAGGTGCAGGAAGTCGATGATGGTGTCGCCCTGGCGCAGGCTCTCGCACTCCAGCAGGTGCTTGAGGAACACCAGGTTGGTGCGGATGCCGCGGATGATGATGTTGTCCAGGAAGCTGCGCATGTCGTTGATGGCGTTGGGCCGCTCGAAGGCGTAGGTCAGGATCTTGCCGATGAAGGGGTCGTACATCGGCGTCACCCGCGCCCCGGTGTACAGCGTGGTCTTGAAGACGTTGCGGATGGTGGAGTAGTGGAAGAAGTGGTTGATCTGGCCGCTGGAGGGCAGGAAGTTGTTGTAGGGGTCCTCGGCCATCAGCGAGACCAGCAGCACGTGGTGCTTGGGCTGGATGACGCGCACGCCGCGCACGTCGTTGAGCAGCTCGCCGCGGGCGAGCACCGTCTGCTTCTTGAGGAAGTTCGACGTCAGGTGCACCTCGGAGATGAGGGTGTTGATCTGGAAGGTGGGGTTGATCTCGGAGAAGAGGGCCTCGCCGTTCTCGACGATGAACTCGACGTAGCCCAGGCCCACGTAGTCGAGCTTGCGCAGCAGCGCCTGGCACATGTCGTAGAGGCGGGCGCGCAGGCGCTCGTCGACGTTGGGCGAGGGCGACTCCTGGAAGAGCTTCTGGAAGCGGCGCTGGATCGACGACTCGATCTCGGGCAGGAAGAGGATGTTGTCGCGGGCGTCGCGGAAGAAGGGGATCTCGATGTGGTGGGCGTAGGGGCGGAACTCCTCGAGGAAGACGCCGTTGCGGGCGTTCTCCTCGCGCTTGAGCAGGTTGGCCACCTGCTCCTGGGCCTCGCGGCGATAGTCGGCCACGCGGATGCCGCGGCCGCCCGAGCTTTTCAGCGGCTTGATGATCAGCGGGTAGGTGAAGCCCTCGTCGCAGGACTCGCAGTCCAGCGGGCTGCGCAGCAGCGGGGAAAACTTCAGCACCGGCAGGCCGACGGCGGCGGCCGTCTCCCGCAGCTTGAGCTTGTCCTCGACGGCGGCCAGCACCGCCGGCTCGGGGCCGATGAAGCGGATGCCGCTCTCGCGGCACAGGCGGGCGAACTCCGGGTTCTCGGCCAGGAAGCCGTAGCCGGGGTGGATGGAATCGGCCTTGACCTCGCGCGCCTTCTCCAGGATGGCCTCGGCGTCCAGGTAGCTGTCCTCCAGCCGCGAGGAGTAGAACTTGAAGCTGCGGTCGGCCAGCTTGACCGGCAGGGAGAGGGCGTCCTCGGGCGAGTGCATGAGCAGGGTCTCCATGCCCATGCTGTTGAGCGAGTTGATGATGTCCAGGGCGATGACGCCCCGGGTGGGGATCAGGACCTTCTCTTTCATGGCCTCTCCTTAGAGGGGGATGTTGCCGTGCTTCTTGGGGGGCAGCTTCTGCGTCTTGCCGGCCAGGGCCTCCAGGTTGCGGATCAGGAAGGGGCGGGTCTCCACGGGCAGGATGATCTCGTCGACGTAGCCGTAGGCGGCGGGCTCCTTGGGGTTGGCGAACTTCTCCTTGTATTCGGCGATGAGCCGCTCGCGCACCGTCTCGGGCTCGACGGCCTCGGAAATGTCCTTCTTGAAGATGATGTTGATGGCGCCCTGCGGTCCCATGACCGCGATCTCCGCCGTCGGCCAGGCGGCGACGACGTCGGCGCCCAGGTGCTTGGAGCTCATGACGATGTAGGCGCCGCCGTAGGCCTTGCGGGTGATGACGGTCAGCTTGGGCACGGTGGCCTCGGAGTAGGCGAAGAGCAGCTTGGCGCCGTGGCGGATGATGCCCAGCTGCTCCTGGTCGCGCCCGGGCAGGAAGCCGGGGACGTCGACGAAGCTGACCAGCGGGATGTTGAAGGCGTCGCAGAAGCGGATGAAGCGCGCCCCCTTCATCGAGGCCTGCACGTCGAGGGTGCCGGCGAAGATGGCGGGGTTGTTGGCGATGACGCCGACGGTGCGGCCGCCCAGGCGGGCGAAGCCGACCACCAGGTTCTGGGCGTAGCCCTTGTGCACCTCGAGGAACTTGCCCTTGTCGACCACGGCCAGGATCAGCTCCTTGACGTCGTAGGGCTTGTTGGGGTTGACCGGCACGATCTCGTTCAGCCGGTCGTCCATGCGGTCGAAGGGGTCGCTGGCCTCGGCGTCGGGCGGCGGCTCCATGTTGGAGGCGGGCAGGTAGCTGAGCAGCTCCTTGACCATGTCCAGGGTGTCCTTCTCGTCGTGGCCGACGAAATGGGCCACGCCGGAGATGGTGGCGTGGCTCTGGGCGCCGCCGAGCTCCTCGAAGGTCACCTCCTCCTTGTTCACCGCCTTGATGACCTCGGGGCCGGTGACGAACATGTAGCTCGACTTGTCGACCATGAACACGAAGTCGGTGATGCCCGGCGAATAGACGGCGCCGCCGGCGCAGGGCCCCATGATCACCGATACCTGCGGGATGACCCCCGAGGAGATGGTGTTGCGGTAGAAGATGTCGCCGTAGCCGGCGAGGCTGTTGATCCCCTCCTGGATGCGGGCGCCGCCCGAGTCGTTGATGCCCACGATCGGGGCGCCGGCGCGCAGGGCCAGGTCCATGACGTTGACGATCTTCTTGGCGTGCATCTCGCCCAGCGAGCCGCCGAGGACGGTGAAGTCCTGGGAATAGACGTAGACCACGCGGTCGTTGACCCGGCCGAAGCCGGTGATGACCCCGTCGCCGAGGAATTTCTTCTTGTCCAGGCCGAAATTGCCCGAATGGTGCGAGATGTATCCCTGCAGCTCCACGAAGGTGTTGGGATCGAAGAGGTACTCGATGCGGTCGCGGGCGGTCAGCAGGCCGCGGGCGCGGCGCTGGGCCAGCTTGTCGAGGCCTCCGGCCGCGTCTTTTTCCTCGCGCAGCTTGATCAGCTCCTTGATCTTGGTCTTCATTGGGTTCACCTGTGGGGACCATTGTATAATCAATCCGGCGAAAAAGCAACCCGAGACGGCTTTCCCCGGGGGAAAAGGGGCGGGAACTGCCCTGCGGGCCGCCATCCGGGCCGCTCCAGGGGGGTTGCGGTTGAAAAAGGCCGTGAAATATGGTAAAAATGGGGTAATGAAACACATACTCTTGCAGATCACCCCCGCCGGCCACAACGGCGACTTCGTCTACCTGATCCAGCACGCCTCCCTGGTGGTCAAGCTGGTCCTGCTGCTGCTCCTCTCCTTCTCCATCGTCTCCTGGGCCATCATCATCTTCAAGCTCATGGAGTACTCCCGCGCCCGCAGGAAAAGCCAGGCCTTCCTCGACTTCTTCAAGAAAAACAAGAATTTCAGCGAGATCCACGCCGCCAAGGGGCTGTACGGCAACAATCCGCTGGGCGAGATCTTCCGCTTCGGCTACCGCGAGATCGCCCAGCAGACCGGCAGCGGCCAGAAGCTGGACAAGATCGACCTGGACAGCCTGCACCGGGCGCTGTTGCGCGCCTCCACCCAGGAGATCAGCCGCCTCGAGCGCCTGAACGGCTTCCTGGCCACCTGCGCCTCGGCCACCCCCTTCATCGGCCTGTTCGGCACCGTCTGGGGCATCATGACCTCCTTCCAGCAGATCGGCGTGCAGATGAACGCCAACCTGGCCACCGTCGCCCCGGGCATCGCCGAGGCGCTCATCGCCACGGCGCTGGGCCTGTTCGCCGCCATCCCGGCGGTCGTCTTCTACAACCTGCTGCTGAGCAAGCTGCGCGTGCTCATCGCCATGATGGAGGACTTCGTGCTCGAGTTCCTCAACCTGAGCGAGAAGCTCCGCTGACATGCAGGTCCAGTCGCGCCAGCGCTCGCACCGGCTGCACGGCAGCCTGGCCGAGATCAACATCACGCCCCTGGTCGACGTCATGCTCGTGCTGCTGATCATCTTCATGGTCACGGCGCCGATGATGCAGTCGGGCATCACCGTCCGGCTGCCCTCGGCCGAGACGCGCAGCAACCCCAGCGAGGGCGGGCTGGTCCTGACCCTGACCAAGGACCGCTACGTCTACATGAACGACCAGATCGTCAACCTCTACTTCCTGGAATCGCGGCTGAAGGACTATTTCCTCAACCGCGACAAGAAGGTGGTCTTCCTCAAGGCCGACAAGAGCCTGCCCTACGGCTACATCATCGAGGTCATGGACGTCATCAAGCTCGCCGGCGTCGACACCGTGGGCATGATCGTCGAGCAGAAGTCGCGGCGATGAAGTTCAAGTCCACGCTGGCGCTCTCGCTGCTGCTGCACGCCACCCTGGCCGCCATCATCATCATCCAGCCGGCGAGGAAGGGCAGCGGCGAAATGACCTACTACGTCGACCTGGTCAGCCTGGGCGGCGGCGGCCCCGGGGGCCGCGGCGGCAGCGGGGGCGGAGGCAGCGGCGCCGGCGCGGCAACGGCCGCCTCCGGCGGCGACGCGGCCCTGATCGAGGAGAAGGCCGCCGGCGTCCGCGACCTGACCGTGGAGAAGGAGTTCAAGTCGCCGCTGCGCTTCCCGGACAAGGAGAGCCGCCGCACCGTCGAGGAGGAGAAGATGGTCACGGTGGTACGCAAGGAGCGCATCCCGGCCAGCGCGCCGGCCGGCGCCGTGCCCGCGGTCCCGGGCGGCGGGCTGAAGACGGGGATCAGCAGCGGCGGCCCGGGCGGCGGCGGTTCCGGCGGCGGCTGGGGGGACGGGTCCGGCGGCCCCGGCGGCGGCTATTTCCCCCACGCCTACTACGTCGACCTGCTGCGCAACCGCATCTCCTCCTCCTGGTACAGCGCCCTGGTGGCGCCGGGGCTGAAGGGCAAGTACGTCACCGGCGTCTACTTCGTCATCGGCCGCGACGGCCGCGTCAGCGACCTGCGGGTGGAGCGGCCCAGCGGCGTCGCGTCGCTCGACCTCTCGGCCCGGCGCGCCATCGACAACGCCGCGCCCTTCCCGCCGCTGCCCAACGACTTCGCCTCGCAGTACCTCGTCGTCCACTTCGAGTTCGAATGGGAGAAATGAAGACCATGCGCCGAACCATCCTGGCATCCGTCGTCCTGCTCCTGGCCCTGGCCCTGCCGGCCCAGGAGGAGATCACCATCCGCATCCGCGAGGGCATGCCCATGATCCCCGTGGCCCTGCCCGCCTTTCAGCTCGACGCCGCCGCCCGCGGCAGCGCCGAGGCCGCCGCCGTCTACGAGACGCTCTGGCAGGACCTGGAGTTCTCGCGCATCTTCAAGATGGTGCCGCGCGAGCACTACGCCTACATTCCGGCCTTCCGGCCCGACGCCATCCGCTTCAAGGACTGGGCCTCGATCCAGGCCAACATCCTGGTCTCCGGCCAGCTGGAGCTCGCCGACGACGACCGACTGATCTTCTCCTTCAAGGTGTACGAGGTGGCCGGCGAGCGCTTCATCTTCGGCCGCAACTTCGGCGGCAAGAAGGACCTGGCCCGGCTCATCGCCCACCGCGCCGCCGACGAGATGCTCAAGCACTTCGGCGAGAGGCCGCTGTTCACCAGCAAGATCGCCTACGTCCGCGAGTCGGGCAACGACCGCGACATCTACATCATGGACTACGACGGCCAGCGGCCGACGCGCATCACCTTCAGCAACGCCCTGGACATGCTGCCCTCGTGGAGCGCGGACAACGAGAAGATCCTCTACACCTCCTACCGCAACCTCAGCCCCGAGCTGTTCATGTTCGACCTCTACTCGGGGAGGACCGGGCTGATCTCCAGCGGCGGCAGCAACTACGCCGCCGACTGGTCGCCGACGGGCGACCGCATCGTCTACACCTCCAGCAAGCACGGCAACGCCGAGATCTACCTGCGCGACATGAAGACCGGCCAGGAGAAGCGGCTGACCTTCAACCCGGCCATCGACACCTCCCCCTGCTGGAGCCCCAGCGGCCGCGAGATCGCCTTCACCTCCCAGCGCGGCGGCACCCCGCAGATCTACGTCATGGACGCCGAGGGCAGCAACGTCCGCCGCATCACCCTGGAGGGCTCCTACCACGATTCGCCGGCCTGGTCCCCCGACGGCATGCGCCTGGCCTTCGTCTCGCGCATCGAGAACCGCTTCGACATCTACGTCTACAACCTGAAGAGCAACGAGCTCAGCAAGCTGACCGAGAACGCCGGCCGCAACGAGAACCCCTCCTGGTCCCCCGACGGCCGCCACCTGGTCTTCTCCTCCAACCGCGGCGGCCGCTACCAGCTCTACCTGGTCGACTACGACGGCCGCAACGTCCGCCAGCTCACCCGCGACGGCGAGAACAAGATGCCCAAGTGGCAGAAGCCGTCCCGCTAGGGACCGGCCCCGGCGCGCCGCCGCGGCCGGCCGCGGCCGATTGACAATTTTTTTTCCCTGTATTATATTTCCTTGGCAAAAACAAATAGAGGAGGACCGCATGAAGAAATGGATGCTCGCTGCCCTTGCCCTGTCGCTCGTTCTCATGTTCCCCGCCTGCGCCAAGAAGGCCGCCAAGGTGGAGCCCGCCCAGGGCCCGGCCGTCGAGCAGGTCGAGGAGCCCACGGCCAAGGTCGAGAAGCCCGTCCTGAGCGAGGAGGAGCTGTTCCAGCAGAAGTCGCTTGAGGAGCTGAACAAGGATCAGGTCCTCAAGAAGATCAACTTCGACTTCGACATGTACACCATCCGCGAGGACATGAAGCCCATCCTGCAGGCCAACGCCAACTGGCTGCTGAAGTTCCCCACCGTCGAGGTCCTGGTCGAGGGCCACTGCGACGAGCGCGGCACCATCGAGTACAACATCGCCCTGGGCGAGAAGCGCGCCGAGGCCGCCAAGAACTACCTGGTTTCCCTGGGCATGAGCCCGGCCAAGGTCAAGATCATCTCCTACGGCAAGAGCAAGCCCCTGGTGCAGGGCGTCGACGAGGCCACCTACTTCCAGAACCGCCGCGCCGAGTTCGTCATCACCAAGAAATAGCGCATGAAACCCAAGGCGGCATCCTCTCTCCTGCTCCTGCTGGTGCTTGCGCTGCCCGCGCCGGCGGCGAAGAAGGATACCCAGGTCCTGCTGGAGGAGGTGCAGCGGCTGGCGGCGGCCGTCGAGCAGCTGACGGTCCAGGTCGCCGAGCTGGCCAAGCGCTCGGCCATCGCCGACGAGAAGCTCGGCGCCGTCGCCCGCAACCAGGCCGACCTGGCGCAGAGCAAGGAGAGCTTCACGCTCGGCATGCAGTTCTTCAAGGAGGAGCTGAACGGGCTGAAGGACGCCGTGACCCGGCTGAGCGACCGGCTGCTGGCCATGCCGGCCGCGCCGCCCGCCGAGGGCCAGCCGCCCGTTGGGACCCTTCCCGGCGGGGCGGCCGAGCCCGCCGCCAGCCCCGCCGCCCTGGCCCAGGACCCGTCCACCGTCTACTACGCCGCCTATTCCGACTACATCAAGGAAAATTTCGACCTGGCCATCGAGGGCTTCCGCCAGTTCATCCGCAGCTTCCCCGACAGCGGGCTGGCCGACAACTCCCTCTACTGGATCGGCGAGTGCTACTACGCCAAGAAGAAGTTCCCGGAGGCGATCTCCACCTTCAACGAGCTGCTCGCCAAGTACAAGGAGGGCGACAAGGTGCCGGCCGCCACCCTCAAGAAGGGCTACGCCCTGATCGAGCTGGGCCGGCAGGCCGAGGGCATCGCCATCCTCAAGGAGCTGATCTCCCGCTTCCCCCTCTCCGAGGAGGCCTCGCTGGCCGGCCAGAAGATCAAGGAGTTCAGCGAATAACATGAGCCAAGTACGCAGCTTGAACCGCGTGATCCTGGTGGGCCGGGTCGGCCGGGATCCCGAGATCACGGTCATGCCCAAGAGCGGCCAGCAGAAGGCCAAGTTCAGCATGGCCACCGACGAGGGCTACTGGGACAAGAACAGCAACGCCTGGAAGGACCTGCCGACGGAGTGGCATACCATCATCGCCTGGGGCCCGCAGGCCCAGAAGACCGAGCGCAGCGTCCACAAGGGCGACGTGCTGATCGTCGAGGGGAGCATCCGCACCCGGAAATGGCAGGACAAGAACGGCCAGGACCACTGGACCACCGAGATCCAGGCCGCCAGCATCATCGTCCTGGAGCGGAACAAGAACAATCCGGCGGGCGGCGGCTCCTCCTACGGCGGCGAACGCCCGCGCCGCGACTCCTTCCCCGAGGCCGAGGGCCAGGGGACGCCGCCGTTCCCCGGCGGGCCCGACGGTGAGGAGGCCGGGTTCGAGGAGGATCCGTTCTGATGGCCTTCGTCAACTACAACAACAAGGAGATCACGGCCAAGATCGTCTACTACGGGCCGGCCCTGAGCGGCAAGACCACCTGCCTGCGCTACATCTTCAACAGCGATGAGGTCGAGAACAAGGGCAAGCTGATCACCCTGGACACCGACGGCGACCGCACCCTGTTCTTCGACTTCCTGCCCATGGAGATCGGCAAGCTGGGCAACTACTCCATCAAGATCCAGCTCTACACCGTCCCCGGGCAGGTGGCCTACGACACCACCCGCAAGCTGGTGCTGCAGGGGGCCGACGGCGTGGTCTTCGTCGCCGACTCCCAGGTCGTCATGCGCGAGCAGAACGTCGAGAGCTTCACCAACCTCAAGAAGAACCTGCGCCTGAACAACCTGCAGTACGACAAGATCCCGCTGATCTTCCAGTTCAACAAGCGCGACCTGAAGGAGATCCTGCCGATCGGCACCCTCAACGGCGACCTGAACCCCGACAACCGGGCCTTCTTCCCCACCGTGGCCACCGGCGGCGAGAACGTGCTCGAGGGGCTGCACGCCATCATCAAGCTGGTCATCCTGCACCTGAAGAACCAGCTCTCCATCTTCCAGAAGGACAAGACGGTCATGTTCTCCCGCGAGGAGATCACATCCTCCTCGCCCAAGGCCGAGGAGAAGGAGGTCGTCTTCAAGGACCTGGCCGAGGACAGCCACGGGTCCGACACCGAGGAGGAGGAGGTGTTCGAGCTCTCCTCGCCCATGGTGGACGCCGTCGATTCCGCCCGCGGCGGGGGCGACGAGGACATCTTCAACCTGGAGGAGATCCAGGAGGTGCGGCCCGACAAGTCGGACTTCGACCTGCCGGAGATCGCCTTCGCCGACGAGGAGCCCCGCCCCGCCGAGCCGCCCCGCCCCCGCCGGCCGCGCAAGGCCGACGAGGACACGGGCGAGATGCCCCCCCCGGCGGCGGCCGCGCCTCCGGCGGTCCAGTCCTACGAGCTGCCCGTCACGCTGGAGATCCCCGACGGCCCCGACGGCATGCAGCTGCACGTCACCCTGAAGATCACCCTGAAGAAGAAGTAGCCTTCCCGCAATGAAAAAGGCCGCTGCCCTCCTGCTGACGCTCCTCGCCCTGGGCGGCGCCCTCGGCGCCCAGCAGCAGGGGGCCGAGGCCCTGGTCGACGAATGCGCCGCCGCCCTGTCGGCCTTCTTCCAGGGCCAGGCCGACGCCCGCGTGGCCGTCGTCGCCCTGGACGACCGCGCCGGGCTGGGCGACTCGGGCCTGCAGAAGCTCTACCAGATGCTGGTGGCCCGCCTGGAGGCGAACCGCGCCATCCGCTTCACCGACCTGCTGGTCGCCGTCGCCGACGGCCGCGCCGAATTCAACCTGGACCGGGCGCGCGAGCTGGATTTCCTGGTGGAGCTGCGGCTGGTCCGCCGCCTGGACAAGGTCGGGCTGGGGCTGACCGTCTTCTCGCGGCTGCAGGACCGCGTCATCGCCCTGAAATACCTCGAGCGCGCCATCCCCGCCGCGGAGCGCGACCTGCTGCAGGCGCGCAGCTTCGCCTTCGTCGCCATGGGATTCGCCAAGCTGCTGGAGTTCGAGGCCCGCGAGGGGCT
>DAHVOV010000317.1 GCA_027318645.1 Candidatus Aminicenantota bacterium | reverse complement strand
CTCGATACCTCGGCCTCGATGAACGCCGAGGACCTGCCGCCCTCGCGGCTGGAGGTGGCCCGCAACCTGGTGGCCGCCGTCGTCGACGCCCTGCGCACCGACATGGTCAGCCAGGTCAACTTCGCCGGCTCGGCCTACGTGCAGTGCCCGCCCACCCTGGACTACGAGGCCTTCAAGCTGCTGGCCCTTGCCTCCCAGCCCAGCCCGCCCGAGGAGCAGGGCACCGACCTGGGCAAGGCCTTCACCCTGGTGCTGCGCCTGTTCCGCAATTCCCGCTCCAGCCGCAGGGTGATGATCCTTGTCACCGACGGCGAGGACCAGGAGGGAGCCTGGCCGGAGGCGGTGCGCGAGCTGCAGAAGCGCGGCATCGCCGTGTTCACCGTGGGCGTCGGCGCCGCCGGCGGCGCCCCCATCCCACTGCGCGACGCGGAAGGGCGCACCAGCGGCTGGAAGAAGGACAAGGATGGGCGCATCGTCACCTCGCGGCTGGACGAGGACACCCTAGCGCGCATCGCCGCCGACTGCGGCGGCCAGTACTACCGCCTGAACGACGCCGCCGGCATCGCGCCCATGGTGGGCATCCTGCGCGCCTACGAGCGCCGCGAGCTGGCGCGCAAGGTGAAAACCCGCAAGATCGACCGCTACGCCTATCCCCTGCTGCTTGCCGTCGCGCTGCTGGTGGCGGAGATGGCCCTCAGCGACCGGAGGATCGCATGGCGCCGAGGCTGAAGCCGCTCCTGGCCCTGCTGCTGCTGGCCGCCTCGGCCCGGCCCCTGGGGGCCTGGCACTGGTTCGAGCCCGCCGCGCGCCGCAACCAGAAGGGCATCGAGGCCTTCCGCAAGGGCGATTTCGCCCTTGCCCTGGAGCAGTTCCTCTCGGCCAAGGGCCTGAAGCCGGAAGAGCCGCGGCTGAAGAACAACACCGCCGAGGCGCTGTACCAGCTCAAGAAGTACAAGGAGGCGCTCGACGAGCTCTCCAGCGTCGATGCGGCCAAGCTGGGCACGGCCCGCGCCGCCTTTCACTACAACATGGGCAACGTCCAGTACCGGCTGGGCCAGTACCCGCAGGCGCTGGAAAGCTACAAGAGCTGCCTGAAGCTCGACCCCGACGACGTGCCGGCCAAGAAGAACTACGAGCTGACCCTGAAGAAGATCCAGGAGCAGCAGCAGCAACAACAGCAGCAGCCGCAACAGCAGCAGCAGGACCAGGCCGAGCGGCAGAAGCAGAAGTACGAGGCCATGATGCAGTTCCTGAACCAGAACGAGAAGGAGCAGCAGCAGAAGCGCAAGCACAAGGCCGAGCCCGCCCGCAATGAAAAGGACTGGTAAGCTCCTCCTGCTGATCGCCCTGCTTGTGGCGCCCGCCCGCCTGAGCGCGGCGGATGCCGAGGTCAAGGCCGGGATCAGCTCGTCGAAGATCGGCCTGGACGATACCCTGATCTACACCCTGACCTTCCGCGACATCGAGAACCCGCAGCAGCCCGACCTGTCGTACCTGGACGACTTCAAGGTGCTGCAGACGGCGCGCAGCTCCGAGTTCCAGTTCAGCAACGGCGCCGCCACCAGCACCACCCGCTTCACCTACTACCTGATGCCGACGCGCACCGGCCGCCTGCCGTTGCCCCCCGTGGCCTACCAGCACCAGGGGCGTGAGTACCGCACCGCGGCCTTCACGGTGGAGGTGGTCAAGGGCAGCCTCGCCCAGCCGTCCCGGCCCCAGGCCGCGCCGCCCTCGTTGTTCGACGACGACTTCTTCTCCTCGCCCTTCGCCAACGCCCGGCGCCAGCCGGTCGATGCCTTCCTGCGCGCCGTGGTCTCCAAGCCCGAGTGCGTGCAGGGCGAGCAGGTCCTCTTCCGCGTCCTGCTCTACACCCGCAGCCGCATCGAGGCGGTGAACATGCTCTCCAGCGCCTCGTTCGCCGGCTTCTGGCAGGAGTGGTTCCCCACGCCGCAGGCGATCGCGCCCGCCACCGAGAACGTCAAAGGCGTCATCTACCAGGTCTACGAGATCCGCAAGGCGGCCCTCTTCCCCAGCGAGGCCGGGCTGCTGGCCATCCCGCCGCTGCAGTTCGAGCTGCAGCTGGCCGACCTCACGTCGGCGCTGATGTCCAGCCAGGAGCTGCGCCGCTCGACCGCCGAGCTGAAGGTGCGGGTCAGCGACCCGCCCGCGGCGGCGCGCGGGCTGCCGGTCGGCCGCTTCACGTTTTCTCTGGAGAGCCCGCGCCGCGAGGCCGACGTCAACGAGATCGTCACCCTGCGCCTGCGCATCAGCGGCAGCGGCAACACCAAGGCCATCCTGCCCCCTACGCTGCCCGAGAGCGACATGGCCGTCGTCTACCCGCCCAAGGTGACCCACGAGACCTCGTTCGCCGATGCCGCCGTCAGCGGCACCCTGACGGCCGAGATCCCGGTGGCCTTCAAGCGCCGGGGCGAGGCCGTCTTCCCGCCCGTCGAGTTCCGCTACTACGACCCCGAGCGCAACGCCGTGGTCGGCCTGCGCAGCGACCCCGTGCGCCTGGAGGTCAGCGGCGAGAAGCAGGCGCCGGCGGTGACGCGCACCCTGCCCGGCAGCGCCGTGGTGCAGGAGGGCGAGGACATCGAGTTCATCCGCGACGGCCCGCTGCCGGCGCTGGCGCGGCCGCTCCACCGCCAGGGCTGGTTCCTGCCGCTGCTTCTTGCCCTGTTCGGCGTCAACCTGCTGACGCTGCTCAAGGTCACCGCCTGGGACCGCGGCATCGCCGCCAGCGCCGGCATGCGCCATCGCCGCATCCTGGCGGCGGCGCTGAGGGAGCTGGACGCCGCGCGCCGCCCCGAGGACCTTGCGCCGGTCGTGGAGAAGTTCCTCTGCGCCAAGCTGGGGCTGGGCCTTTCCGAGGTCAGCGACCGGCGCGTCGTTGAGAAGCTGGCCGAAAAGGGGCTGGAGCGCAGCGACATCGACCGCCTGCTGTTCCTGAAGGGGCAGTCGGAGCTGGCCCGCTTCGCGCCGGGGGGCAAGTCGGCCCTGGAACTTCGCCGCGACCGGCTGGCGCTGCGGGCGCTGTTCCGCGCCGTCGACCGGAGGACGAGATGAGCATGCGCCGCGCGCTACGCCTCGCCGCCCTGGCCGTACTGGCCGGCGCGGCCCTGTCCGCCCCGGGCTTCGCCGGTGCCCGCGAGGACTTCGCCGCCGCCCACCGCGCCTACGGCCAGGGCCGCTTCCGCGAGGCCCTGGCGCTCTACCAGTCGGTCGAGCGCGAGACCGGCGACTGGCAGGCGCTCTACGACATCGGCAACTGCCACTACAAGCTGGGCGACTTCCTGCAGGCCAAGGTCCATTACCTGCGGGCGCGCAAGCTGCGGCCCCTGGAGCCGGCCATCGCCCGCAACATCGCCATGACCGACCGCCATTTCCTGGACGACGCCCGCCTCCCCGCCCCCGGCTTCTTCGTCCGCGCCCGCCAGCGCCTCGAGAGCTGGGTGAGCATGGACCTGCTGAGCGCGCTGCTGCTGCTGGCGGCGCTGGCGCTCAACGCCCTGCTGTTCCGGCTGCTCATTCGCGGCGGCCGCCGCAAGCTCTACTACGCCCTGGCCCTCGCGCTGCTCCTCTTCCTGGGCCTGGGCGCCTGCCACGTCTCCCGCCGCGCCGAAACGGCCCGCCGCGACGTCGCCGTGGTGGCGGAGGCGGAGGCGCCGCTGCGCAGCGGCCCGGGCGAGGACAACACCGTCCTGTTCAAGGTCAACCCCGGCCTGGAGATGCGCATCGTCGACCGCGCCGGCGCCTGGGTGCAGGTGGCCGCCTCGGAGCGCATCGCCGGCTGGATCGAGCAAAAGCGCCTGATCCTGATTTGAGCCCCGCCGGCCTGTACGTCCATTTCCCCTTCTGCCGCCGCGCCTGCTTCTACTGCCACTTCTACAAGCGCGCTTTCGAGCCGGGAGCGGCGTCCGCCTTCCTGCGCCTGGTGAAGCGCGAGCTGCGTCTGCGCCGCGACCCGGGGCTGCGCGTCGACTCGGTCTATTTCGGCGGCGGCTCGCCCTCGCTGCTCGAGCCCGGCCAGGCGGCGGCGCTGCTGGAGGCGGCCTCGCGCTCCTTCGCCCTCGACGCCGGCGCCGAGGTCACCCTGGAGGCCAACCCAGAGGACCTGTCGCCGGAGCGGCTGCGGGACTATCGCAGCGCAGGCGTCAACCGCCTGAGCGTCGGCGCGCAGTCGTTCCAGGAGCGCGACCTGCGCTTCCTGCGCCGCGGCCACGACGCCGCCGCCTCGGTCGCCGCGGTGGCGATGGCCCGCGACGCCGGCTTCGCGAACGTCAGCCTCGACCTGATGATCGGCCTGCCGGCGCAGACGGCGCGGAGCATGGAGCTGAACTTCCGCCTGATCGGCGCGCTGCGGCCCGAGCACGTCTCGGTCTATATCCTGGAGAACGCGCCGCTCCCGGCCGGTGCCCAGCCGTCCCCCGAGCGCGACGCCCGGCTGTACCACCTGGTGCGCCGCACCCTGGCCGGGCTCGGCTACGGCCACTACGAGGTCTCCAACTTCGCCCGCCCCGGCCGCGCCTCGCGCCACAACCTCAAGTACTGGCGCATGGAGCCCTACGTCGCCGTCGGGCCGTCGGCCGCCGGCTTCCTGGCTGGCCGCGACTACCGCAACATGGCCGACCTGGGACGCTACGGCGAGGCGGTCGGGAGCGGCCGGCTGCCCGAGGCCAGGAGCAGGCAGCTGGACCCGGCGAAGCGGCGCGTCGTCACCGGCCTGCGCCTGCTGGAGGGGGTCCCCGACGTCGCCCTCGACCCGTTCCGCTTCCGGCCGGTCCCGCGGCCCGCAGAGTCCACCACCGCGTCGGCGACGCGCTGGCGTTCCGCGGCGGAGCCGTATTCCGCCGTCGCGTCAAAGACGATCCCCGGACGGTCTGTCCGGTAACGGTCACCGGTGAGGTCGGGCGTGACGTCCTTGAAGTGCCGGAGCAGCCGGCTCAACCCTTCGTCCACCGACTGCATCAGGGTGTTGACCCCCGCGATCTGCTGCGCGGTGATGTCCTGGACCTGGAGCGCGATCATGATGTTCGTGCAGTCGGTCCGAATGCTCTCCAGGTCCGGGTGCCCGCCGGTGTCCTTTCGGATCCGATCCAGCCTGGCCATCATCCCTTCCACGATGTTCAGGATCTCGGTGGTGGCCATCTCCGTCGCGACGCTGACCTTGTCCAGCTGACTCGAGGCTCTGGGAAGCTTCTCGGTGGAGCTCACCACCGAGGAT
>DAHVOV010000307.1 GCA_027318645.1 Candidatus Aminicenantota bacterium | reverse complement strand
GAGCTGCAGCAGGATCCAGACGGCGCCGAACGCGCGCAGCGGCATGTCGTCGCTGGTGCGGGCGGCGGGATTGAGGATGCCGATCACCAGTGCGATCACCCCCGGCGCCAGCAGCACCACCCACAAGCCCCACCATCCCTTGTTCAAGACCCACATGTCTCCCTCCCGGGGCTGCCTTCACCCCGGCAATGTTTTATGCCTGGACCGGGAAAAAGTCAAAGGAACGGCACAGGACAAGATCGAAAAACACGTACCGATACGGGCGGCTCTGCGGGAATCCCTGGCTCCGTTGGACAGGTCCGAACGCCCTCCTAGTTGCCCACCTCGACCGGCACGCTCTCCACGCCGTGGGTGCTGACCGACGCGATGCGGTAGGTGAAGAGCTGGGCGACGGCCAGCCCCCTGTCGTCGTAGCCCGAGGCCGAAGGCGGCAGCGAGGCCAGCAGGGCGTAGGCGGAGTCAACGGCACCTTTCGGCTTGCGATAGATCCGGATCGCGGCCAGGGCCGCGTGGCTTTCGGGGTTGGCGCTCCAGGCCAGGCGGTTCACGTACTCCTTGTAGAAGATGAGGCCGTTCTCCAGCCGCTGCAGCGTCGCCCCGGCGGGCGGCAGCACCGGGTAGAACCTGGCGGTCACCCTGGCGACGGCCATCGCGCTGTTGACCCAGCCGTCGTTGACCACCAGCCCCACCTGGTATGTGCCGGGGACGTTGGGGTCGGGGGTCAGGATGGCCTTGGCTCCGTCAGGGGCCAGGGTCGCCGCAGCGCCGCTGGGCGAGGAGACCAGGGTCCAGCGATAGGTCAGGGGGGCATTTTCCGGGTCATGGGAGCCGCTGCCGTCGAACAAGGCCGTCTCGGGCACGTCGAGGAACAGCTCGTCCTTGTCCACGGAGATGACGGCGACGGGGGGGCGGTTGGCCCGGCCGGCCGGGAAGGCGATGCCGGCCGGAAGGACCTCCTCGATCCAGTCCCCGGGTACGCCGGGCACGGGCGGGTCGGGCGGGTCGGGATAGTCGCGCAGGGGATCGGGGTACATGATGGGGCAGCCGATCCGCTTGAGGAACCGCTGGTTCTGGAGGTCGTACACGTCGATCACCGGCTTGGCGCCGTTTGTGGTCGGGTTGGTGGCGTACAGGTATTTACCGTCGGGCGTGATGGCCAGGATGTCGACGCCGAACAGCTGGCTGGTGCCGCGCTGCGTGGGCGAGCGCATGGCGCCGACGCGGCGCACCCGGCCGGGCCCGTCGACCGCCAGGACCTGGATCTCCGCGTATTCATAGAAGAGATCAGGGTCGCTCGGCTGGGGAATCTCGTCCTTGTGGATCGTGTGCAGATAGGCCCGTCGGCCGTCGGCGGAGAAGACCAGCGACTGGCCGCCGTCGATCTTATAGGGGAAAATGACGTCATTACGGCGCGTGATGTGCCCGGGCGAGTCGATGGTGAACACGGCGAGGTTGCAGCCTTCGAAGATGGCGTTGGGATCCTGGTCTTGGGGATTGGAGGTGCTGCGGCTGGCGTTGACCGCGATGACCGTGCGGCCGTCCGGGGAGATGGCGACGTTGACCGGCCTGTACAGTATGGGAAAGGGCGAATTCCGGTCGGCGCCCTGCTTCCACAGCGGCTCCGTGCTTTCCGAGTAGGTCAGGCCGCCGGTGGCGGGATCGAGAAGGAGAACGTGCAGGTGGGTTTCAAAGGGAATAAAACCGAAATAGTCGGCGACGATGACCGTGCGGCCGTCAGGGGCGATGGCCACCGCATTGGCGTAACCATAGGCGTTGTCGTTGGGATTCTCGGGATCGCCCTCGTCGGTCACGACCTTGAAGCTGTAGGGTTTTCCGGTCTTCTCGTCAACGCCGGCCGGCACCCAGGAGCGGGCGGGGATGTCCAGGACGGCGACCTTGGTGTTGTTGCCGTCGGTGACCAGGGCCCAGCGGTCGGTGGGATCGATGGCGATGTCCTCGGCGGCAAAATCGATGCTCGCTGATCCAACGACCACGGGGGCGCCCGAGCTCAGGTCGACGAAGAACACGGTTTGGTCATAAAAATTGCTGATCAACGCCGTCCGGCCGTCGCCGGTCATGGCCACGTCCATGCGGCCGCCGCTCTCGCTGCCGATCGGGGCGCCGATGGGCAAGCTGGTCTCCGGATCGATGGTGTAGTCGTACTCGTTGAGATGCATCGGCGAGATCACGTGGCGGACCGGGTCGATCATGGCCACGCCGTTGGTGTTGTGGTAGACCACCAATCCGGTCGTGCCGATGCGGGCGGTCATGTCCACCGGCTCGTAGGGAGGGTTGGGCAGTATCGGTTGGGCGGCGACGTAGCCGCGGCCGGGGACGGCGGATATGGCGCGGCGGCCCGGGTCGCCGGGCGCATGGCCGCTGTTGTCGGGACAGCCCCTGAGCTGGGCCATGCCTGTGTCATCGGGGCGTTTCCGCTCCTGCGGGGCGGCGGCGAAGGCCAGCGCCGCGCACAGGACGAACAGGCACGACAACTTGATTCCATGGGCGGGATGGATGGTTTTCATGGCCGAGATTTTATCATGGCTGCGACACAAAAAACCAGCGATTTTCTCTGTGTCAAGCCGATCAGGACGAAGGAATCTTCAATGAGTGCAGGCCATGGCGACAAGTCATAAGATCCCGTTCCTGGTGCGACCGCCGGGGCGCCGCCTCGCTCAGGCGATCCTGACCTCGAAGACGCAGCGCTTGCTGCCGGCGAGCTTCGACTCCTTGAGCGCCACCTGCACCGGCTTGCCGAAGACGGTCTCGAACGACTCCTTCTGGTAGCCCACCGAGCAGTTGCACCAGAACGCCGGCGTGCGCCTGGCATCGACCAGCGGGCAGCCGCACTCGCCTTCGGGCACGGAAACGGTGATGATCCCCTTCTCCCTGTCCCACGCCGATTCGGTCCCCCACAGCTTGCGGATCGCGGCCAGGTAGCCGTCGGGGTCGCCCTTGAACCGGGCCTGGAGCTGGCCCAGCTTGGCGCACTCCCGCCCCGTCATCTCGATGAAGCCGGCGCAGGCGGCGGGGTCCTTGCCGGCGGCCATGAAGCCGGCCAGCTTGGCCACCTGGTAGCGGGCGAAGGCCAGCCGCTGGTCGGCCGGGGCGGCCTCCTCGGCCTTCAGCGCCTCGGGGGCGGCGAGAAAGCTCAGCGCGCAGCCGCAGATGCCGGCGCCGCACACGCTTTGCAGGAACTTCTTGCGGTCCATGAGGCCTCCTTTCCAGGCTTGGATCGTTCCCCTAGGCGGCCGATCCCGGAGACGGGGATACGGCTCATGGGCATGAAAGTTTTCCGGTCAGTGGACCCGGGGGAGATTCGGAACCGGCTCGTAGGGGAATTCCCGATTGTCCCGCCTGCCCGGACGCGCCATAGTATTAACAGGCGGCGGCCCGCGCCGCATGCGCAAGGGAGGGCGGAGCGTTCGGGCCGGGCTGCCCGGGGAAGAGGGACGATGGACGAAGGTGGACCGGTGCGTGATCATTTCCAGGGGGCTGGCGCCGCATCCCGGCGCCAGGAGCCCGTCGCCAAGAGGATCGAGCAGCTGTTCGCCCCCGAAAACTTCCGCGAGCCGCACATGATCGAATGGGTGTGCATGGAGGCGGAATACGTAGCGAAAATGCTGGAGGCCGATCCCACCGTCACCCTGGCCGGACGCATGGAGCAGGGCATGCCTCCCGACAACCTGCTGCGCTTCTTCCGCCGCCGCGAGCGCATCGAGAAAACGCGCTGCATCATCCAGTACCTGCTCGCCTTCCTGAGCCACGTTCCCAGCGCGGAGGAGGTGCGGCGGGACCTGGTCGATCCCGCGGAGCAGTTCCGCTCCTTCATCGCCTACGAGTCCGACCTGCTGCTGGAGGCGGATGTCCGGAATGCCGTGTCCCAGGGGACGGCCGGCCCCGGCGAAGAGCCCCGAAACGGCGACGACTGCGGGCAGCGCATGCTGCTGCTGAACCGCATGCTCAGGAGTATGCTGGAACGGCGCGAGGAGAGCCCCGCGGCCGCCATCGCCTGCCTGTGCCGCGCACTGGAGCAGCTCGCCCACTTCTGGTTCGACGTGCACCGCCACGACATCAGCCGGGTGCGGCGCTGCGACATCTTCAAGTACCTGCTGGCCCACCTGGTGCGCGAGCGCTGCTGCGGCTGAGCGCGCCCCCTCTTTCGCGGCAGGCCCCGGGTCAGGCGCTGGGCGGCATCCTCTGCCTTGGTTGCGAACGCTCAGGAAGTTCCGGGCTACGCTCCTTGAGCCCGGATCACTGCGGCGCCGGGGCTTCGTCCCCCTTCAGGTACATGTCGAACCAGCGCAGCTGCTCCCACAGCACGTGCTCGATGCTCTCGCGGGCCTGGTAGCCGTGGTCCTCGTAGGGGAGCAGGACCAGCCGGGCGGTGCCGCCGGTCCCGCGCACGGCCTCGAAGAAGACCTCCGACTGGTAGGTCCGCGTCCCGGGGTTGGAGTCGTCGTCGCCGTGGATGATCAGCACCGGCTCCTTGACCTTGTCGGCGAAGAAGGTGGGCGACAGGGCGATGTAGGCGTCCCGGGCCTCGAAGAGCGAGCGGCGCTCCGACTGGAAGCCGAACGGCTGGTTGGTCTTGTTGTAGGAGCCGCTGCGGGCGATGCCGGCCCGGAAGAGGTCGGTGTGCGCCAGCAGGTTGGCGACCATCAGCCCGCCGTGGCTGTGGCCGATGATGCCGATGCGCGTGGGGTCGGCCACCCCGATCTCGACGGCCTTGGCGACGGCGGCCTCGGCGTCGGCCTTCAGCTGAGGCACGAAGGTGTCGTAGGTGGTCTCGGGATCGCCCACCATCGGCATGGTGGTCTGGTCGAGCACGGCGTAGCCCCGCAGCAGGAAGAAGAGGTGGCTGGCTCCGATCATGCGCATGAAGCGCTGGGTCGAGCCGCTGACCTGCCCGGCGGTGGCCGCCCCGGAGTACTCCATGGGGTAGGCGTAGAGCACCGTGGGCAGGCGCTCGCCTTTCTTATAGCCCGGAGGCAGGAGCAGCCGGAAGCTCAGGGGGACGCCGTCCCGGCGCGCGTAGCGCACCAGGCGCTTCTCGATCAGCCGCAGCTGGGGCACGGGGTCCGCGAAGCGCGTGATCGGCCGGCGCTGCAGCGCGCGGGTGCCCTCGCTTTGGGGCGCCTTGATCCCCTTGCCCAGCGTGGCCAGGAAGTAGTTGGGCATGTCCTTGACCGACTCCGACTGCATGATGAAATGGTCCTCGTCGCCGGCGAAGGCCACGAAGACGTCGTAGCGCTTGGGATCGCAGCGGAACAGGCGCTCGCTGCCGCTGCCGTCCAGGCGGCGCAGGTCCAGGAAGGGCCGGTCGCCCTGGTCGGTGGCGCCGCTGCCGCGGAAATAGACCGCGTCCCCCTTCTGCTGCATCACCATATGGCCGTTGGCCAGCGGGCGGAGCAGCGGGGAGCCCGGGTCGCCGTAGCGGTCGTCCTCATCGAGGTCGAACCAGGGGCGGGACGTGCCCTTGTCCACGTCCAGCAGCCAGGCGTAGCGCCAGCGCCGGATCCGCTCCCACTGGGTGAGCATCAGCAGGCCGCCATCGCCCCAGGCGCTCAATTCCGGCACGATGCGATGCTCGGCGCGGAAGACCTCGCGGGGAGCGGCCGTGAAAGGCGCGTCCAGGCTCATCAGCCGGTCGCGATGGGGGACTTTGGCCATGGGGTCCCCGCCGTCCAGCGCCTCGACCCAGAAAAGCTGGTGCGGCGCGGTGGGGCGCCACGAGACGGACTGCGGCCCCAGCGGCACGCCGTGGACCGGCACCTGGTCGGCCACGGGCAGCGACGCGATCCTGGCCACGAAGCCGCCCCGGGCGTCCCACGCCTCGACCTCCTTGGCGAAGCGCCACCAGGCGACCTCGTGGGACCAGGGCCCGACCAGGCGCTCGATGAGGAGATAGCCGCCGTCGGGCGAGAACTCGGCGTTCGCGTAGTGCGCCGGCTTGCCGATGGTCTCCCTGGCGGCGGAAGCCGGGTCATAGACGAGCAGCTCCGATGCCGCGTAGTAATCGAAGAGCGCGTCGTCATAAGCGGTCTCCAGCAGGTTGCGTGACTCGTACGTGGAGCGTGCCGAGGCGCCCGATCCCTCCATGATCTCGGGGCCGGCGGGGATGGCCGGCGGCGCGGGAGCGGGCCCGCGCTCCGGGATGGCGCGGAGTAGCAGGCGCTTCTGGTCGGGAAGCCAGCGGACGGCGGTTCCCAGCAGCGGGTTGAGGGCGATGCCTTGGGCCATGGCCAGGCCGCCCTGCACCGCGCCGGTCCAGAGGCCGATGCGGTCGCCCAGGGCCATGGTGAGCGCGAAGCGCTCCCCGTCGGCGCTCCAGGCCACGTCGAGGAGCTCGGCCCCCTTAGGGAGCCCCAGCGGGATCGTGGTCCCGTCCGCCACCCTCACCAGGCGCGGGGAAGTCCCGCCGTGCTCGCCCTGGAAGCCGTTGCTGGCGGGATTCACCCGCATCCCGGCCAGCTTGTGCATCGGCGCCGCCAGCTCGGCCAGGGTGGGATAGAGCACCGGATCGGCGAGCAGCAGGTACCCGCCGCCCGGCGCCGTCCAGGTCATGAAGTACTGCGGCGTGTGAAGCACCTTCAGCCAGTCCTCAGGCGGGGACTGCCAGCGGTTCGCCGGCAGCGGTCCCGGGCCTGCGCCCGGCAGCGGGATATTCATGAAGGACAGCAGCAGGATCGCCAGAACCACCATGCTTTTTTTCATTCCCGGCCTCCAGGGAGAAACATTTCGGCGGAACAATGTGAATTGTTTCACTATTCCCAATGAGGTGCAAGTGGCTTGAACGGACCTGCGCTCTGCTTGATGGACTTTCCCGGGAACGGGGAGAGTGAGGTCCTAGCGATGGAAGCCGATCTTCCTGAGGTTCGAGGGATGCTCTTCGCCGGCCTGGCGGCGCAGCTCGAGGCAGGCGGAGCCGCCGACGGCGAAGTGGCGGCACACCAGCGGCCGCGTGGGGTAGATGGAGCAGCGGAACCCGGGGCCGGCGACGAGGAACGGGCAGTCATTGCCGTGGCGCCCGGCAAGGCGGCCGGCGATGGCGGAAGCGCCCTCGGCCGCCCAGCGCTCGATGTCCTCGGGATACGGCTCGGGCGCTCCCGCGGGCTTGCGGCAGCAGAGGCCGCAGCTCATGCAGTCGGGCAGCCCCTCGCTCATGGCTGTCATGCGAACTCGAGTGACAAGTGACAAGTGACGAGTGACGAGTGAAGAATGACGGCGGATTCATGGTAGGGAAACATGTTGCCCGGACTCAGGGCAAGCCGGGATACCAGGATGCCGTCCTCGCCCGCCATAGGGGGCCGGCGGTCAGCGCCGGGCCGGGGCGCGCATGAGGCAAATGCGGTTCGGCCTCACGTTGATCTCCGCCTGGCTGGAGCGCCCTGAGCGGTCGATGGCCCTGACGATGATGCGCAGCGGATCGCCGCGCAGGAGCTCCTTGGGGACGATCAGGCGAAAGGGGCTGGTGGTGTCGACCGCCACCGGGGTGGTGGAGGTCACCGCGTTCAGGTAGAGCTGGACCTGGTGGATGCCGCAGCCGCTGTCGCCGGCCGAGACCTCGACGGCCAGGCTGCGGTCGCGGCAGACCGAGGCGCCGTCGCGGGGCGAGGTGATGGCGACCGTGGGCGGCGTGAAATCGATCGAAGCGTGCAGCACGGCTTGGCGCATGTTGTGATGGGCATTGTCGGCGAACTCGGCGATAAAGGTGTATTCCCCCTCCTCGAAGCCCATCATGCCAAAGAGCAGCGTCTCGCGCACCGCGGGCGGCGCCGCGCCGTCGCGGGCGTAGGTGTGGCCCCAGAGGCTGGGCCAGGAGCGGAAGTCGGCGCTCAGGTCGTAGTGCCCCTTCTTGCGCCAGATCTGCCCCTGCTTGACGCCGCTGGGATCCTCGGCGGAGATCACCACCCCCAGCTCGGGATGCGCGGCG
>DAHVOV010000275.1 GCA_027318645.1 Candidatus Aminicenantota bacterium | reverse complement strand
CGGCGGCGGCGCCTTCCAGGGGACCGACTACATCGTATACGAGGGCACCGGCGAAGTGGCATCGATCCCGCCTTTGCAGGACGTCAAGCCCATCAAGCTGATCTACACCGGCGGCATGCTGTTCATGAGGGAAAAGAAGCGGTAAGTGCTGTTTCGAGAAGCGGAAGCGCCGGTCGGCGCCTCCGCTTCTTTTTTTTGATCTCGGCGCACGGCACGCGGCACACGGCGTACGGAAGCAAGAATAACCGAGCTCAGGGAAATCAGAGGGAAGGCAGAGGGAAGAGAGAGTGGGAAAAACATTTCTCCAACTGCTTTCCCACTTTGTCTTCTCTCTGCCTTTCCCTCTATCTTCCCTCTCTCTTCCCTGGAGACCAAGTGCCGTACGCCGAGTTCAGTGAGTCTTCGAAATATTGCTGTAGCCGTCCGCCGTACGCCGTGCGCCGTATGCCGAGTTCAGTGAGTCATCTTGATATTGCAGCTGCCGTACGCCGCACGCCAAGTTCAGATAATCTTCATGCTATTGCTGTCGCCGTCAGCCGTATGCCGAGATGATTTGCATTCGCGCTGTTGACATCATATAATAGCCCTGTTCCTGATCTTCCAGGAGGCAGGGAAGATGAGAAAAGCATTCGTCATCCTGTTCGCGGCCGTGCTCGTCCTCTCGTCCTGCTCGCAGGGGAAAAAGAAGGAGACGCCGACCCTGGCCGAGAGGAACTTCCAGCAGGCGAACGAGCCGGAGGCTTCCCGCAGCGCAGGGGGGGAAGGGCCGGCGCCGCTGAGGATCAAGGCCGTCACCATGAGCCCGGAGACGCCCACGATCGCCGACGACATCACGGTGGCCGTAGAGATGGCGGAGGGCTCCCCGGAAGGGGTGAGCCTGCAGTACCAGTGGTTCGTCAACGGCCGGGAGCTGGACGACGTGATCCTCGAAAAGCTCGAAAAGAGCCGCATCAAGAAGGGCGACTGGGTCTACTGCCGCGTCCTGGCCTCGTCCGGGGCTGCCGCGAGCGAATGGACCCAGAGCGACCCCATCCGCGTGCTGAACACCCTGCCTGAACTGCACCTGGGGCCCGTGGGCCAGGTCAGGGTCCCTGGCGAGCTCCAGTACCAGGCCGTTGCCAGCGACGCCGACAACGACGACCTGACGTTCGCGCTCGTGTCGCCGGCCGACCAGGGGATCGTCCTCGACCCGAAGAGCGGGCTGCTGACCTGGAAGCTGACCGAGGCGGCCGTCAAGGCCCTGGGCGAAAAGGCCGAGATCAAGATCGCGGTCAGCGACGGCGAGGGCAAGGCAGAAGGGACCATCGCCCTGGCTTTCACCAGCACCACAAAAAAGTCAGAGCTTCAGTGACAAGTGACAAGTAACAAGTGACTCGTAAAGGCCCTAGCAGATAGATCGGTTCGGTTTAGATAAAAAGTCTAAAGCAACAATTTATAGAATTTTCTTAACTAGGAAGGATGGAGTTTTGAAATCGTTCGGCTAATTGCGTTTACTTGTCACTCGTTACTCGTCACTTGTCACTCTGTTTCGTTTAAAACTCCTGGTGCTCCGTTCTCCTGATGATCTCCTCCTGCAGCTCGGGGCCGATGTCGACGAAGTAGTCGCTGTAGCCGGCCACGCGCACGATCAGGTCGCGGTAGCGCTGCGGCTGCGCTTGCGCGGCGCGCAGGGTGGCGGCGTCGACCACGTTGAACTGCACGTGGTGGCCGTTCAGGGAGAAGTAGGCGCGCACCAGCTGGCCCAGGCGGGCGACGCCGTCGTCGCCGGCCAGCAGCGCCGGGGTGAACTTCTGGTTGAGCAGCGTGCCGCCGGTGCGCAGGTGGTCGATCTTGGCCGCCGAGCGCAGCACCGCCGTCGGGCCGCGGCGGTCGGCGCCCTGCACCGGCGAGATCCCCTCGGACAGGGGCTCGCCGGAGCGGCGGCCGTCGGCGCTGGCGCCGGTCTTGCGGCCGAAGTAGACGTGCACGGTGGTGGGCAGGAGGTTGACGCGGTACTGGCCGCCGCGCATGTTGGGGCGGCCGTCGACGCAGCGGAAGTAGGCCTCGAACACCGCGCGGGCGACGTCGTCGGCCCGCTCGTCGTCGTTGCCCCAGCGCGGCG
>DAHVOV010000271.1 GCA_027318645.1 Candidatus Aminicenantota bacterium | reverse complement strand
CGCCGCGGAAGGCCGCAGCGGGCCCGCGCCGCTGCTGGCCGGGATAGCCGCCCTGGCGCCGGCTTCCGCCGCGCCGGCCGCCTGCCGCCCTGCCTGGCGCGGCTCCCCGCCCGCCGGCTTCCCGCTCACCGGCCTGCGCTGCTGAAGCGTTTCCTCCTTTTTTTCGCGGATCCATTCCCAAGGAGGAAACATGCACCATTCGATCCCGATCGCCCGTGCTTCCCGCCGCAGGGTCCCGACCTGCAGCGCGTCCCGTCCCGGCGCCCGCGCCGTCCTGGCGCTCGCCGTCCTGGCGCTCGGGCCCGCCTTGTCCCGCGCCGCGGCCGCGCCCGCCGGCCTCACGCTGGAACAGGCGCTGGCCCTGGCCCTACAGGTCAACCCGCGCGTCCTCGCCGCCGCCCTGGACGTCCAGGCGGCCGCCGGCCGCTCGCTCCAGCTCGGCGCCCGGCCTGAGCCCCAGCTCCTCGCCGCCATGGAGGGGGCGCGCCTGCCCGGCGCCCCCCGCCCGGAGGAAGGGGCGGAGTGGCACCTCGGCGTCGAGCAGCTCTTCGAGTTCCCCGGGAAGCTCGCCCTTAGGAGGCGGATCGGCCGCCTGCAGGAGGAGGTCGCCGCCGCCGAGCTCGAGCGGGTCAGGCTCGTCGTCGCCGCCGACGTGAAGCGGGCCTACTGGCGGGCGGCATTCGCCGCCGGGGCCGCCCGGCTGCTGGCCGGGGCGCTGGAGCGGATCGACCTCCTGCTCGTTGACCTGCAGGCGAGGTACCGCGCCGGCACGGCCGCCTATGTCGATGTCCTGCGCGCCCGGGCCGAGAAGGCCCGCCTGCGCAACCAGGCGCTGGAGCAGGAGAAGGAGGTGGCGCTGGCGCGGCTGGAGCTGAACACGCTCCTGGCGCGGCCGGCGGACGTCCCCGTCGAGCTGGCCACTCCCATGTCATTTGCCCCGCTGACGGTCGGGATGGGCGAGCTCTGGGAGAAGGCCAGGTCCTCCCGGCCCTCGCTGCGCAGCGCCGCGCTGCAGCGCGTCCTGGCGCAGGCCGAGGTGAAACAGGCGGGCCTGGGCCGCCTGCCCGACCTCCTGGCCGGCTTTTCCCTCCCCAGCGTGCGGACGGACGCCTGGGGTGTGTCGCTCGGCCTGAACCTGCCGTTCCTGCGCCCGGCGCGGGCCCGGGGCGCCGCGCTGGAGGCGGACGCCGGCCAGGAGCGGGCGCGGCTGGACGCCGACGCGCGCGAAAGGTCCGTGCGCGCGGCCCTCGAGGCGTCCTATGCCGCGGCCAGGGCGGCCGAGGAGCAGGTGCGGGTGTTCGAGCGCGACCTGCTGAGCGACCTGGAGGACGAGCTGCGCCTCCAGCGTGAGCTCTTCCGCTACGGCAAGGGCACGGCCTTCGAGCTGCTGGACCTGCAGCGGACCCTGGCCCTCGCCGAGCTGGAGCACCTCAGGGCCATCTTCTTGTACGGTGTCGCCCTGGCCGACCTTGAGGCCGCCGGCGAAGACATGCCATGACGGAGGGCGCGATGAAAAAGCGTATGCTTTGGTCGATGATCGTGATCGTGGCCTTGGGGGTGATCGGCGGCGCCGGCTGCCGGCGGGCGGGGGAAAAAGCGGACGTCCCGGAAGCGGAGGGCGGCCGGGACCCCGGCGCCATCGTCCTGTCGCCCGCGGCCCTGGCCGCCGGCGGCATCCAGACCGCCGCGGCGACGATGCGCGAGTTCCGCCGGCGGATCACGGCCCCCGGG
>DAHVOV010000257.1 GCA_027318645.1 Candidatus Aminicenantota bacterium | reverse complement strand
TACTTGACCTTGGAGACCAGCATGACCAGCAGGAAGATGCCCGCCACCACGGCGGCGCCGATGAGGACGACGGGCAGGATCTTCTTCTTCTCGAGCTTGACGCCAACCTGCATCTCGCGCTCGACCGCCTGCGGGGCGCTGTCGGCGCTCTCCAGGGCCGCCGTCCCGCCCGCGCCCGGGGCGCCCGCGGCCGGCAGGGGCATGGTGGAGACCCCCAGCAGGGCGAACAGGGTGAATGCCAGCGTCAGGGCGACCGGCCTCTTGCAGCGAGTGATCATGGTGCAGCCTCCTTGGCCAGGCCTTGGTATACGGATTCGCGGGCGAAAAGTCAAGGGCGGGCGCCGCGCTCAGTCGTGCAGGTCGACGGGCGCCACCGGCGCCTCCACCTGCAGCGACTGGATGGGCGAGTTCTCGAAGATCTTGAAGACCTGCTCGCGCTGCTCCACCACCAGCGTGCGCGTGTACTTGCCCTCGCGCGTGGCCACGCGCACCGTCAACGGGAACACGAACTCGCCGTTCTCCTGGGTGAGGGTGATCACGGCGGTGGCGCCGCTGACCACGGCCTGGCGGCGCACCCGCGGCAGCTGCCGCGAATACACCCAGCCGTTGAAGAACTTCTGCAGCCGCTCCTCGCCACGGCTGAGCAGCTGGATGAAGCGCGGGCTGGCCAGGCTCTCGTGGCGGCAATCCACCAGCACCTGGCGCAGGCGCTGCAGCAGCTCCTCCTCGCCGAGGATGTCCTTAAGCATCAGGAAGACCAGCGCCGCCTTGTTGTAGACGATGCTCTGGAAGGCCTGCAGGTCCTCGCTGAGATTGGCGATGCGCCGGCCGTAGATGATCGGGCCGGCGTCGTTCTTGCGCGCCAGCCAGCGCTTGCAGCCGGCGAGCACGCGGCGGTAGGCGCCCTCGCCCAGCGCGTCCTCCAGGTACAGCAGGGTGGCGAACTGCGCCAGCCCCTCGGTCAGCCACTGGTCCTGGTAGCTCTTCCAGGAGACCAGGCCGCCCCACCACTGGTGGGCCAGCTCGTGGATCAGGTTGTCGCGGTTGATGTCGCCGAACACCACCGGGCTCTCCATGCGCAGCCGGCGCACCGTGCCCAGGTCGTCGACAGTGATCGAGTCGTCGAGCAGGTTGAAGACCACGAAGCCCTGGTGGCTCCAGCCGCCGTAGTCCTGCCAGCGCCGCAGCAGCAGGTTCACCTCCGGCACCTCCAGCGGCCCGAAGGCGTCCAGCAGGAAGTCCAGGTAGCCGCGCAGCGCCACGGGCGCGTAGGAGTCGCGCAGGTCCAGCTTGGCATGGCCGTACACCTGCAGCGGCACCCGCCCCGGCACGGTGGCCAGCTTGCGGAAGTCGCCGCAGACCAGCGAGACACCCTTGCTGCCGGGGCTGGCAAACTCGAACTCGCTGCGCTCGCCCTGGCGGCGCCGGGCGACCAGGCTGCCCGACGCCAGGCATTCCATGGACGCCGGCAGCGAGACGCGCAGCCGGCTCTTGAAGAAGTGCTGCCCCGGGTTGGGATAGAAGTCCTGGTCGCGGTCCAGCAGGTAATAGCGGTCCACGTTCTTGCCCGAGCGCCCGAACACGATCTTGGCCAGGTCGCCGCCCTCGTGGGCGGAGGGGACGGCGCCGGCGTAGAAGAAGCTGAACTTGCGCAGGTCCTCGCCCAGCAGGTAGTAGGTGTTCTCGCGGCGGAACAGCTGCAGCTCGTGCTGCGAGGAGCGGCCGAAGCCCTTGACGGCCAGGCCGGGGTTCAGGCTGACGGTCTTGATGCTCGACGGCTCCTTGAAGTTGAGGACCGAGGTGGCGGAGAGGAAGCCCTCCTGCGGGTTGATGAAGAGGTTCAGCTGCAGGCTGTCCAGCTCGTCCACCCCCTGCTGGCTGAACTTGAGCCCCTTCACCGCGTTGTAGTTCAGGTAGAACTTGTTCTCGGGCAGCAGCACCAGGCTGGTGTCGGGGGCGATGCCGCTGTTGAAGATGTAGCGGAAATGGGAGCGCCCGCCGCGCTGGGCGAACAGCACGGCGTTGAACTCCGGGGCGAAGGGGAAGTACCACAGCTCGTCCAGCAGGGTGACGGGCATGCCCCAGCGCTCCTGGAAGGTGCGGTACAGCGCCAGCGTCTCCTCGTCGCCGGGGCCGTCGCCCTCCTCGGCCGGGGGCAGGCGCTGCAGCAGCTCGTCGGGCTGGGCGAGAACGAGGACGCCGGCGCGGGCCTCGCGCACCAGCGTGTCGCTGCGCTCGAGCGACTGCAGGGTCAGCCGCTCCTCCTCCGACTCGGGGCGGATGCGGAACTCCCACTCGCCGCTGAACAGGAAGATGCTGCCGATGGGCAGGCCGCGGTACAGGACGCCCTTCTTGAAGCGGACCTCGGCATCGCCCAGGCGCAGCTCCAGGTTCTCGACGGGGTAGCGGACGAAGGAGCGGATGAAGTACAGGGGCTTGATGGTGCGCTTCAGCGCCAGGCGGCTGTAGCGTCCATCGGCCTGCTCGTAGGTGATCTCGCCGATCTCCGCCGCCTCCGGAAAGCGGGCGAAGAAGAGCAGGTCGTTCGCCCGCAGCGGCGCGAAGGCCACCGCCTGGCAGGAGCGGAAGTAATCGGCCACGGCCAGGTGGCTGTCGTCGCCGCAGAGGGCGGCCAGCTCCGTCCAGTCCTGGCGGCGCACGGCGTCGGCGAGGGGTTCCAGGGCCAGCGCCGGCAGGGCCGCGGCCGCGAGCAGGAGCAGGACGAGGATTCGCTTTTTCATAGCCGACATTGTAGCCCTTTGCACAAGAAAATAAAATATGGTATACTATTGCTTCCGTTCCGTCATACCCACTATGAAGATGAACCCCCAGCGATCCCAACGTGCCCGCTAAAGGAGAGATACAATGAACGCAACGAGAGCCATCGTCCTGACGCTGACCGCCCTGGTCGCCGTCGCCCTGCCGCTGGCCGCCCAGCAGCCGCAGCAGATCGTCATTTGCCGGATCCCAGAGAGGTGTCCCTGAAATCTTCATGTTGAATTGTTTCGCAAGATCGGTCACCATC
>DAHVOV010000254.1 GCA_027318645.1 Candidatus Aminicenantota bacterium | reverse complement strand
CCGGCCAAGCCGCTGGATGCCGCCCAGGCCAAGATCGACCGCCTGTGGGCGGGCGGCAAGGAACGCCATGCCCCCATCCGCGAGACGCTGCAGGAGAACATGACCAAGACCATGGGCGTGTTCCGCAACCAGGACGACATGCTCAAGATGCTGGCCATCATCAAGGAGCTGCAGGAGCGCTACCGCCAGGTGGGCGTCGACGACAAGGGCCAGGCCTTCAACCTCGACCTGATCGAGGCGCTGGAGCTGGAGAACCTGCTCAGCTTCTCGGAGGTGATCGTCGAGGGCGCCCTGGCGCGCAAGGAGTCGCGCGGCGCCCATTTCCGCAGCGATTTCCCCAAGCGCAACGACGCCGAGTGGCTGCGCCACACGCTGGCCTGGCGCCGCGGCGGCAAGATCGTGCTGGACTTCAGCAAGGCGGTGGTCATCTACCCGCAGTACCAGCCGCAGGAACGGAAATATTAGGAGGAACACCATGGCCAAGATCGACATCACGGTCAAGATACTGCGCTACCAGCCGGCCGGCGACGAGAAGCCGCGCTGGCAGGAATTCGCCGTCTCCGTCGAGGACGAGTCGACCGTGCTCGACGTGCTCAACGAGATCCACTGGAACCACGACGGCACCCTGGCCTACCGCCGCTCCTGCCGCAGCTCGATCTGCGGCTCCTGCGCCATGAAGGTCAACGGCCGCAACGTGCTGGCCTGCGAGACGCCCATCCACCGCTTCGGCAGCCGGCTGAAGATCGAGCCGCTGTCAGGCTTCGAGATCGTCAAGGACCTGGTGGTCGACCTCGAGCCCTTCTTCGCCAAGCTGAAGCGCATCAAGCCCTACCTCATCGTCGACAAGCCGCTGCCCGACAAGGAGTTCGTGCAGACGCCGGCGCAGCTGGAGCAGATCGGCGAGTCGACGCTGTGCATCCTCTGCGCCGCCTGCAGCGCCGCCTGCCCGAGCTCGTGGCCCAACCGCGACTACCTGGGGCCGGCCGCCCTGCTCAAGGCCTACCGCTTCGTCTTCGACAGCCGCGACGACGGCGCCGACGACCGGCTGGAGATCGTCAACGACAAGAACGGCGTCTGGCGCTGCCACACCATCTTCAACTGCATGGAGGCCTGCCCCAAGAAGATCAAGATCACCGAGTACCTGTCGCGCCTCAAGGTCAAGGTGGTGGAGAACTCCATATAACCTCGGCGTACGGCATACGGCGTGCGGCCGAAACTTCCCGGGCTGTCGTGACGAGTGTCGCGTGACAAGTAATGGCATCGAATCGAGCCAATGCTGTTTTTTCATTACGCATAACGCATCACGCATAACGACAGGCTTGCTCATTGCTGTAACTCGTCACGCGTCACTAGTATCTTGGACAGAACTGGTTCGAACGTCTGATCTCAGGCGGCGGGGAGCAGCCTGAGGCGGGCGTGTCGCGGCCGCCACCATTCCTCGTAGAAGCTCTGCAGCTTCTGCCGCAGCGTGTCGCCGTCGCCGCGCTCCACGGCGAAGAAGCCGATCCTCGCATTGTGCATGGGGAGGTCCAGCTCGCCCACCTCGGTCCACGTCTTCGGCAGGCGGGCCATCATGTCGCTCCAGCCGAGCTGGATGACGGCCAGGCGGGCGCCACTGGCGCGCACCCAGGCGTCCAGGTCGGCCCGTTCCCGGGCCCGCGGCTCGGAGCGGAAGCGCAGCGGCTCGACGTTCCCCAGCCCGTACAGGTCGAGGATCTCGGCATCGGCGAAGAAGCTGACGGCGCCGATGTCGTTGACCGCGACGGGGCCGCGGGGGCAGGCGGCGCGGATGAAGCAGGCGGCGCCCACGTGCTCCAGGAAGTTGCGCCGCACGCGGGCGACCTCGCGGCCGGGGAAGATCCCTTCCCGCCACTCTTGGTTGGTGATGGTCACCCCGGCCAGCGCCGCCAGGGCCGCCCCGGTCGCCAGCGCCCGCCAGGGGAGGGCCAGCTTCCGCGCCGCCGGCAGGAAGGCGACGAGGGCGAACACGGCGAATGCGACCAGGTAGGCGGAGTAGCGGTAGACCCAGAAGGCGGGCGAGAACCCGTAATGGAAATGGAGGACGATCATGACGGCCAGGAAGCAGGGGAGGATGAAACCCGGAACGCGCCATTTCCTCAGCATGGACAGCGCCGCTAGGACCAGCAGCACGGCCAGGCCCAGCAGGGCGACGAAGTAGGGGTTCTGCTCCCAGGCCAGGCGGTCGCGGCGGTCGGCGAAGCGCAGCAGCGTCCTGAGGATCGAGAGCCGGGGCCCGGTCGCCTTGAGCAGCACCGGGTTGGGCAGGGCCAGGCCGTGGGACAGCAGGGAAAGAGCGCTGAAGCCCGCCAGGGGGAGAACGGCGGCCGCCACCGTCGCCAGCGCCCGGCCGAACATCCGGCGGCAGGTTAGCAGCAGGGCGGCGATGCCCACCAGGAACAGCCCTTCGTAGCGGCTCGCGGCCAGCAGGGCCGCCAGCAGCGGCAGCGCCAGGCGTCCGCTCCTGCTGCCGGCCGGGTCCGGGGCCAGCAGCAGGTCGACGGCCGCGCCGGCGAACCAGAAGGAAAGGAGCAGGTGCAGGGAATGCTCCATGCCCATCAGCGGCAGCAGGGCGAGGGGCACGCACAGGACGATGGCGACGCCGCCCAGGGCCCGCAGCCAGGGCGCCGCCCCCCAGCGCCGCCAATACAGGTCGGCGATGAAGAGGACGGCCAGGCAGGACAGGACGTTCAGCGCGAAGGGCGCCCAGCCGTTGACGCCGAAGAGCAGGTAGCCGCCGGCCAGGAGCGCGGTCCACAGCAGGGAGGAGGAGGCGGAGGCGAAGCCGGACGCGTTCACCCCCCAGACTCCGTGGCGGGCCAGGTTCTTGGCCATGGCCATGTGGATATAGGCGTCGTCGAGGGAATAGACCAGGTGCCCCTCGGCCTGGCGGACCGCCGCCGCGGCGGAGACGGCGGTGACGGCCGCGAACAGCAGCGCCGGGACCAGAAAAGGGATCACCCTGTGCCAGCGGGATTTTTTGTCCATC
>DAHVOV010000219.1 GCA_027318645.1 Candidatus Aminicenantota bacterium | reverse complement strand
TGGACATGGCCGAATACTTCGCCGCGCGCGGCTGGGATGACATCACCCTGGCCTTCCCGGCCAACCTGCGCCAGGCAGAAGCGCTGGATGCACTGGCCCGCCGTATACGCCTGGGCTTGCTGGTCGAATCAAGGGAAACGGTCGACGGGTTGGGGCGTCTGATTTCATCCCCTGTGGACCTGTGGATCAAGATCGACGCCGGCGGCGAGGCGCGCCGCCAGCGCCTGGCGCAGGGCCTTGGCCATGGGCTCGAAGCGCTCCGGCGGCAGCACGATCTCGATGCCCTCGCGGCGCTCGGGGCTCCAGCCGGAGACCATGGCGGCGATGGCGGCGGCGATCTCCTTGTCGTGGAGGGCGGCGCGCGCCTTTTCCTTCAGCAGGGCGGCGAACAGCGCCTCGAGCTGCTGGCGGACCTTCAGGACCAGGTCGCGGGCGGCCTGCTGCAGCGACTCGCGGCCGGAGCGCTCCAGCCGCTCCTGCTCCTGGCGGGCCCTGGCCAGCAGGGCATCGGCCTCGGCGCGGGCCTCGGCGCGGATGCGCTCGCCCTCGGCGCGGGCCTGGCGCAGGATCTCCTCCTGCTCGCGGCGGGCCTTTTCCACGCCGTCGCGGTTTATGGCGTCGATCAGTTCCTTGAGCTGCACGTCGGGGATCTCGTTGGCTTCCATGGCCCGATTGTAGGGGATGAGGGCTAGCCTGTCAACCTGGACCTGCCGGGGACGGGAGCTCGGTTTACGGCGTACGGCATACGGTTGACGGCAGCCGCATCGATGATTCAGACCTTCAGGGAGGAGAGAGGGAAGAACGAGGGAAAGGCAGAGGGAAGACAAAGTGGGAAAGAGGGTATGGCATGGCTTGTCCCACTCTCTCTTCCCTCTGTCTTCTCTCCCTCTTCCCTTTGTCTTCGCTGAGATTCATTGGGCGGTTGCCGTATGCCGTACGCCGTATGCCCTTTCTTCATTTGCTTTCGCCTGCCGGCTGATGTATAGAGCGGGAGAGTGCGGATCCGGGGCTTCCCGGGAGTGAGGAACGATGAAAAAAAGCGCTTGCCTGCTGTTGTCGCTTCTTTGGGCCTGCGCGGCCGCGCCGGCGGCCGGCGGGCCCCGGCTCAAGGTGTTCGTTTCCGCGGACCTGGAGGGGATCTGGGGCGTGGTCCACGCCGAGCAGACGTCGGCCGAGTACCCCGGCTACGCCGCGGCCTGCCAGTGGATGGCCGAGGACGTCAACGCCGTGGTCCAGGGGCTGTTCGAGGCCGGGGCGACCGAGGTCGTGGTCAACGACTCCCACGGCTCCATGCGCAACATCCGCGCCGACGCCCTCGATCCCCGGGCCAGCCTGGTCAGCGGCACGCCCAAGCCCCTCTCCATGATGGAGGGCATCGACGGCAGCTTCGCCGCCTGCGTCTTCGTCGGCTACCATGCCCGGGCCGGCTCGGCAGCGGCCGTCCTCGACCACACCATCTCCGGGGGCACCGTGCGCGCCGTCCGCGTCAACGGCCGCGAGATGCCCGAGCTGGGGCTCAACGCGCTCGTAGCCGGCCATTTCCGGGTGCCGGTGGTCATGGTCAGCGGCGACGGCGAGACCTGCCGGCAGGCGCAGGCCGTCCTGGGCGACCGCGTCGTCTCCGCGGCGGTCAAGGAGGGGATCGGCCGCAGCGCGGCCAGGCTTCTCCCCGCCGGCGAGGCGCGGCGGCTGCTGAGGGAGAAGGCGAAGGAGGCCCTGCTGCACAGGGGGAATATCCCCGCCTTCGCCGTCTCCCCGCCGTACGCCTTCGAGCTGGAGTTCCTCAGGAGCTCGCAGGCCGAGCTGCCCCTGCTCCTGCCCCAGGTGAAGCGGATCGACGCCCGCGCGGTCGGCTTCTCCGCCGCCGACCTGCTGGAGGGATTCAAGCTGATGCGGGCGGTGATCGCCCTGGCCTCGCAGGGCTGAACCGGGCCGGCAGCGGCCGGTCCTAATCCGTGCCGCCGGCTTTCAGCAGGGCCTCCGCGATCTCGTTCTTCCCTTCCATCCTGGCGTGCCGCAGGGCGGTCATTCCCGAGGAATCCCGGGCATTGACCTTGGCCCCGAGCTCCAGCAGGGCGGCCACGGTCTCCGCCTTGCCGTTGCGCACGGCATGCATCAGCGGGGTCGTCCCGAACGCATCGACGGGGTCCTCGATCCTGCAGCCGGCGCGGGCCAGGATGCGGACCACCTCCGCGTAGCCGTAGCCCGCCGCCCAGAACATCGCCCCCGTGCCTCCCTGGGTCCTGGCGTTGGGGTCGGCGCCGGCCGCGACCAGGACGCGGAGCGCCTCCGGCTGGTTGCTGCCGCTCGCGTCCAGCAGCGCCGTGGCGCCGTCCGCGCGCGCGGCCTGGGGATCGGCTCCCGCCTGGATCAGCGCCCGGGCGATCTCCGCGTTCCCCCGTTCGCAGGCGCGCATCAACGGCGTGAAGCCGAGGTTGTCGGCGGCGTTCACGCCGGCTCCCGACCGCAGAAGCCTTTGGACCTCGTCGCTGTCGCCCGACCAGCAGGCGCTGCGGAGAGCCTCGGCCAGCTCCTGCGGCGAGGCGAGCGAGGATGCCAGCGTTTCCTGGGGCGAGCCCGCCTCCCCGGCGGCCTTCTTTCCCGTTTCCGCCTTGTCCTTTGGCGAGCAGGCGAAACAAAGGGACAGGAGGGCCCATGCCCATGCCATCCGGAGCATCTTGCCCTTCATCTTTTCCCTCCCCCTGGGGGCCGGCTTACCTCTTGAAAAGGTCGCTGAAGAAATATACCGGCACGTCGAGGTTCTCCTTCAGCTGCAGGTAGCAGCCGGGGCAGGAGGTGACCACGGCCGTCGCCCCCAGCTCGTCCAGCCGGGCCTCCTTGCGCTCCAGTATCCTCCGCGACGTCGAGGGGAAGCCGACCTTGAAGATGCCGCCGAAGCCGCAGCAGAGGGCCGAGTCGTCGTCGACGAAGCGGGCGCCGAATCGTTCCAGGAAATGGCGCGCCTCCTTCTTGAGCTTCAGCGACTTGAGGTTGTGGCAGGGGTCGTGGTAGGTGAAGCGGCCCGCAAAGCGCGCGGCGAACCCCGGGTCGGTGGCGGCGTCAGGGCAATGGGAGTACATGAATTCGCCCAGCTCGAGGACCTCGACGCCGGGCAGGTCGTAGTGCCTGCGGAACGCCAGCACGCCGGTCGAGCAGGGGACGACGATGCGCTTGAAGCGGTAGCGCCGGAAGACCGCCTGGTTCCGGCCCTTCAGCCGGGCGAACTTTTCGCCCCAGCCCTGCGACAGGTAGGGAAAGCCGCAGCAGCGCAGGCCGCGGGGGACCAGGACGCTGAAGCCGAGGCCCTCCAGCAGCTCCTTGATCTCGACCGTCTTGCGCGGGTAGAAGTGGGTGAAGACGCAGCCCGGGAAGAGCAGGATGTCGTATTCCCTGTCCCGGTCGCCGCCGGTGACCTTCTTCAGGTCCGCCCATTGGAAGGCCGGCAGGGAAAGCCGCCTGCGCAGCGGCGTGCGCGCCAGCAGCCGCGGCAGCCACAGCACCTTGCGCAGGACGAATCCCTGGTAGAAGAAGAGGATGACCTTCTTCAGCCAGGGGATGCGGCGGCCGTCCGCGGCGCGGTTGCGCTGCTCGATCATCATGGCCGTGAACTCGACCCCCTGCGGGCAGGCGTGCTCGCAGCCGCCGCAGACCAGGCACTGGTAGAGCAGGCGGCGGTTGCGGGCGTTGGGGGCCAGCCGGCCGTCGGCCAGGGCCTTGGCCAGGTTGACCTTGCCGCGCGGCGAGTTGGGCTCGGTCAGCTCGGCCTGGTAGACCGGGCATGCCGACTGGCAGGTGCCGCAGTCGGCGCAGAGCGTGGCGATCTCGCGGATGGTCTTGTGCGCCATGGACGACCATTATAGCACGGGTCGGGGGCGCTCAAAGTCGGGCCAGGGCCTTCCGGGCCTCGGCGGCGAGCCCCGTGTGGGGATTGGCCTCCAGGCAGGTGCTGTAGCCGGCCCGGGCGGCGGCGCGGTCGCCCAGCTTTTCCATGGTCCGGGCGTAGACCCAGGCGTCATACCAAAGCCAGAGCCGCGTCTCGAAGTCGCCTACGGCGGACCGCTTCAACGCCGCGAAGGCCGGGCCCGCCCGGCCGCGCGCCTCGGTCCGCTTCCCTTCGCTGGCCAGCAGCAGGCAGAGGGAGGGATCGGCCATCTGCCCTTGCCGCAGGGAGTACTTCGCCAGGTCCTCCAGGATCCAGCGGCAGCGTGCCGGCTCGGACGCGGCCAGGAGCATGGCCCGGGCCAGCAGCAAGCGCAGTTCGCGGATGTCGAAGAAACCCGGGACTTTTGACTCCGCCTGGCGCAGCAGCCGCAGCGCCTCGCCGTAGCGGCCGGCGAACAGCTCCAGCCGGGCCAGCAGGACTTCGCGCGCGTCGGGAAAATGCCCCTGGTAGATCGTCTCGTAGCATTCACGGGCCTTCTCCGGCTGCCCAGCGGCCAGGTGGCAGTCGCCCTGGAACAGCAGGGCGCCGACGCCCAGCCCCGACATGTTCTCGATCTGCGAATAGGGGCCCTCCATGAGGGCCAGGGCCGCCTGCGGTCCCCTTTCAAAGAACGCGATCTCCAGGAGCCGGGACAGCGCGTCGTTGTTCCGCGGGAACAGGCGCAGCGCCTCGTCCAGGCTGCGCCGCGCCGCGGCGTAGCGCCCGAGGCACGCCTCGCCGTCCCCCTTCAGGTACATGATCGCCGATGCCAGGTACGGGTTGGCCACCGCCAGCGCCGCCGCCTGCTCGGCCAGCTCCAGCGCCTTCGGCGGGTTGCGGCGCACTGTCCGCTGCTGAAAATAGCCGTTGACCAGCCCATAGGCCAGGGAGAGCACGGCGGGGTCGTCCCGGTAGCGGGCGCTGCGGCCGTTGCGGTCGATCTCCAGGCGGCCGTCGCGGTGAACGGTGAGCGTCTCCCGCGCCTGTTCATCGAACAACCGTACACGGCCCGCCGCCAGCCATTTCTCCTCGACGATGCGACAGCGGCGCGGCACGAAAGCGAGGAAATCGCCGGGCCCGAACTCCGGGTCGCGGGCATAGTCGGGGAGCACGCCGCGGGAGCCGGTACGCCCGGGCGTCAGGTGCATCTCGGTGAGATAGCCCAGGTGCGCCAGGAGGTTGTTGGCGCCCAAGAGGAGCAGCCGCGTCTCGCTGGGGCCGTCGCGCAGGATGCGCACGTCCTGGATGGAGCCCGGGCTGCACAGCACGGCAAAGGTGGCGCCTTTCAGCGCCACCTGCGCCGATGGGAACATGCCCTGGAAGTTCTGCAGGTGGAACAGCGACAGCGCCCCGCTCCCGTCGCCCGACCGGCGGAAGCCCGACAGGGTGAAGACGGGAGCGAAGTCGTAGGCGCGCAGGCCGAACGCCCTGCCGTACGGTTGCCGGCCGACCAGCCGGCCCCGGTCGTCCAGCACGGCCAGCTGGTTGTCGCAGCGGTCGGAGTCGACCGAGGCATCGGCGGGGAAGACGCCCCCCAGGGGATTGGACAGGAAGGCCAGAACCAGCGGCTGGTGCCGGAAGGGGAGACGGTCCAAAAACGGCGCATTGACGAAGCGGATGGGATTCTGCTGGTCCTGCACGTCCACCAGGCGCGGCCCGGAAACGAGTCGGGCGTCGTGGACGGCAAAGGGGGAGAAGTCCCTCTGCCAGACGGTGCGGCCGAAGTGGTTGACCGCGGACAGGACGCCGCCGTCGCGGCGCAGCGACGAGATCCGCGCCGAGCCATAGGTGGCGCGGAAAGCGGCGAATCCCATGAGCGCCGCGACGGCCAGCAGGGCGGCCAGGCGCAGCGCCCGCGGAACTCGTTTCCCCAGGGAGTGGAGCAGCGGCGCCCTTCCCCGCTCCAGGAGCGCGGCCATCTCGGCGGCGCTGCCGAAGCGGTCCCGCGGCTTCTTAGCCAGCGCCTTGGCGACCGCGAACTCGACCACGGCCGGGACGGCGACCCCCCGAGCGGCGATGGGTTCCGGTTTTTCCCGCAGGTGCATCAGCACCAGGCTCACGGTGGACGTGTCGGGAAAGGGAAAGGAGTCGGTCAGCGACTGGTAGAGGAGGATGCCCAGCTGGTAGATGTCGGAGGCGACGCCCAGCTCCGCGCCCTGGATCTGCTCGGGGGACAGGTAGAAGGGCGAGCCGACGATCTCGCCCAGTGAAGAGGTCCGCTCCTGGTCGCCGATCTCCTTGGCCAGCCCGAAGTCGAGGATCCTGACCTGGTCCTGGTCGTCTACCATGATGTTCGAGGGCTTCAGGTCGCGATGGATGATCCCCTGGTCGTGGAGGCTGGCGACGCCGGCGAGCACCCCGGAGAAGATGGGGCGGAAATCCTGCCAGCGGAAGGGGCCCGATCGCCGCAGCCGCTCCTTCAGTGTCCGCCCGTCGACCCGCTCCATGACCATGAACCAGACGCCGGAATCGTTCTCGAGGGAATAGATCCTGACGATGCGCGGGTCACGGATGCGCCGCGACAGGTTGATCTCCCGCTGCACGCGCAGGAACTTCCTCCTGTCGCCCAAGCATCGGGGGTCGATGTACTTGAGCGCCACCGGGGCTTTGAGAGCCAGGTCCTGGGCGGCGAAGACCATGCCGAAGCCGCCCTTGCCGATGAGCGCCTCCACCCGGTAGCGGCCGTTCACAACGGTCCCCGGCTCCAGGCGCGCCAGGCTCAGATAGCGGACCTGGAGCTCACCGTCCTGCTCCTGGCCCTGCCCGCCTGCCGGGTTTGACCCGCTGCCGGTCATTTCGCTCGTTTCCATCTCCGTCGGGGCGCGCCGGATCGCGCGCGCAAGAAGGCCGATTGTAGCAGGTCGGGGAGCGGACATCAATCGGGACGTGGCGGTGCCGCGGTTGTGTTCGCGGCGGCGTTGGCATACACTGGGCCCCAGGAACGATCCATGCAAAGAACATTCTGCCCGCGCTGCGGGGGCAAGCTGGAAAAGCGGAGGCACGAGGGACGCGAGCGCGACTGGTGCCCTTCCTGCCGCGTCATGCACTACGACAACCCGGTGCCGGCCACGGCCGCCATCGTGCTCGATCCCGGGCTGGACCTGCTGCTGGTGCGCCGCGGCCAGGAGCCGGGGCGGGGCAAGTGGTGCCTTCCCGGCGGCTTCCAGGAGACGGGCGAGACGCCCGAGCAGTGCATGCTGCGCGAGCTGGCCGAGGAGACGGGGCTGCAGGGCCGCATCCGCGGGCTGGCGGGGCTGGAGATGGGGGAGAACCCCGTCGCCGGCGAGGTGCTGGTCGCCGGCTTTTGCGTGGACGCCGTCGGCGGCGCGCTCCGCGCCGGCGACGACGCCACCGAGGCCGGCTACTTCCCGCTGGAGCGGCTGCCGGAGCTGGCCTTCCGCAGCCACGCCCGCATCATCGAGCGGGCCACGGCGCCCCTGCGGCCGCGGCTGCGCTTCCGCGGCCTGCCGGGCGGCGCCTACGTCGTGACCAGCCTCGACCACCTGGCCATCGCCCGTGAGGCGTGCCGCGGCGGCGCCCGCGTCATCCAGTACCGCGAGAAGGACGCGCCGGCGGCGCGGCGGCTGGCGACGGCGCGGGAGATCGCCGCCCTGTGCCGCGCCAGCGGCTCAATGTTCGTCGTCAACGACCAGCTCGACATCGCCGTCCTCAGCGGCGCCGACGGCGTCCACGTCGGCCAGGACGACGTGCCCATCGAGGAGGCGCGGGAGCTGCTGGGGCCGGGGAGGATCATCGGGGTCTCCTGCACGTCGCTGGAGCAGGCGCTGGACGCCGAGCGCCGCGGCGCCGATTACCTCGGCGTCGGCGCGGTGATCGCCACCCCCACCAAGGAGGACTACCCGGTGGTGGGGCTGGAGGGGCTGCGGCGCATCTGCCGGGCGGTCGCCGTCCCGGTCGTGGCCATCGGCGGCGTCAACCTGGAGAACATGGGGGCGGTGAGGGAAGCGGGCGCCCGCTTCCCGGCCATGGTGCGCGAGTTCCAGGCCGACACGGCGGCACGGGCGGCAGCGGTCAACCGCCTGTACCAAGTCGATTAGAAAAAACCTTCAGGGATTCCTCGTGAAACGGATAGGACTGTATCTTTAGTCCCAATGCCCGAAACCAGTGGCTATTGGTTCTCCAGGGAAGAGAGAGGGAAGACAGAGGGAAAGGCAGAGGGAAGAAAAAGTGGGGGAAGAGGTGCTGCGCTCCGAGAGCTTCGAGGTTCCATTTTCCATGTACCACGTTGAAGGAACGCCCTGGGGTTTATCATAGGGCTCTTCCCACTCTCTCTTCCCTCATTCTTCCCTCTGGTTCCCCTCTGGCTTCCCTGTGCTTCGAGCAGCAGTGCGCCTTTTTGATGGATCGGGAAGGGCCGCCCTCAGGCGGAGGGAGCGGCCGAGAGTTTCAGGCGGCGGCGGATCTCGCCGCTGTCGAGCGAGTACAGGGCGTCGAGGAAGTTCACCTGCATGCTGCCCGGGCCCTGCGACCGGGAAGCGGCGATCTCGCCGGCGATGCCCATCACGGCCATCGCCGCCACGGTCGCGCGCAGGCGGTCGGGCTGGACGGCGGCGAAGGCGCCGCACAGCGCCGTCGCCGTGCAGCCGAGCCCGGTCACCCGCGGCATCAGGGGGTGGCCGTTGAGGACCATCCAGGCGCCGCCGGCGGAAACGACATAGTCGGTCGGGCCGCTGACGCACACGGCGCAGCCGAAGCGCTCCGCCAGGCAGCGGGCGGCGTCCACGGCGCTCTCGGCCGAGGCGGAGCTGTCGACCCCCCTGGTGGCCGAGCGCTCGCCGGCAACGGCGATGATCTCCGAGGCGTTGCCGCGGATGACGGCCAGCCGGGCCTTTTCCAGCAGGGCGCGGAACGTGCGCGTGCGGTAGGGGGTGGCGCCCACGCCCACCGGGTCGTACACGACGGGGATGCCCCGGGCGACGGCGGCGGCGGCCGCCCTAGCCATGGCCGCGACCCAGGGCTCGCTCAGGGTGCCGATGTTGATCACCAGGGCCGAGGCGATGGCCGCCATGTCCTCGACCTCCTCGGCGGCATGGGCCATGACCGGCGAGGCGCCGATCGCGAGCAGGGCGTTGGCCGTGGAGTTCATGACCACGTAGTTGGTGATGTTGTGCACCAGGGGTGCTTTGGCGCGGACTTGTTCCAGGTCTTCGATTATTTCCTTGGCGGACAGCATCATGAACTCACCCTCCTCATGCTCATAAGGCAAAAGGTAAAAGGTAAAAGGAAAAAGTGAAATGCATTTTCCCGGACGCTTCTATCTTACTTTTACCTTTTGCCTTTTTCCTTTTTACTTTACAGCCCAAGAAACTGGACTGCCAATCCTGAAAGGAATATCGTGCCGCCGGCCAGGGCGTGGGCGTAGCGCTCGAGGGGCCCCAGGCGGACGAACTTCAGCCCCCAGGAGGAGAGGGCGATGATCGTCAGCATGGTGGCGATGGTGGCGACGGCGAAGGCGCCCGCCACGAACACGACCCCCAGGAGGCTGTGCTTGGCCGCCGGGTACATGACCAGCGGGATGAGCGGCTCGCAGGGGCCGAAGACGAAGATGGTGAAGAGGACCCAGGGGGTGATGTTCGCCTTCTCCCGGCGCTCGTGGACGTGGGCGTGCTCGCACTCGTGCTGGTGGACGTGCTCGTGCGTGCTGCCGTCGGCGTGGGCGTGGACGTGGCGGTGGGGGCGGTTCTTCACCGCCCGGTGCAGCCCCCAGACCATGTAGGCGAAGCCGAAGCCGATGAACAGCCAGGCGGCGGCGTTGCCGCGCCACGACTCGGCCGCCTCCAGGCGGCTCACGGCGACACCCAGGGCCAGGCCGACGAAGCCCAGCAGCACCGAGCTCAGCACATGGCCCAGGCCGGAGAGGAAGGCGATGGCGAGGGTCCTGCGCATGGGCCACTGCCGGGCCTTGGCCATGGCGATGAAGGGCAGGTAGTGGTCGGGGCCGATCACGGTGTGGAAGCAGCCCAGGAATACGGCCGTGCCGGCCAGGATCCAGATCTCGCTGCTGATCATGCTGGGGGTTCTCCTTCGCGCTCCGAGCCCGCATTATACCATACGGCGCCCCCGGCCCGGGAGCGGCGGCGTTATTTTCCCGAATTCGCCGCGGAACGGGTTGACATCCCGCCGGCGCCGACCTATAGTGCAGGATAGCATCATGAAATGGACCGGAGAGCAGCTGAAGCACATCGTCGGCGAGAAGATCGGCGGCCATAAGTTCATCGTCGTCTCGAACCGCGAGCCCTTCATCCACCAGTATTCGGACAAGGGCATCCAATGCATCACCCCCGCCAGCGGCATGACGACGGCCCTGTTCCCGATCGTCAACGCCTGCGGCGGCATCTGGGTCGCCCACGGCTCGGGAGAGGCGGACCGCGACGTCGTGGACGAGCGGGACCATGTCGCCGTCCCGCCCCAGGCGCCCTCGTTCACGCTGCGCCGCGTCTGGCTGACCCGCGAGGAGGAGGAGGGGTATTACTACGGCTACGCCAACGAGGGGCTCTGGCCCCTGTGCCACATCGTGTACGTGCGGCCGACGTTCCGCGAGGACGACTGGAAGCAGTACGTGGCCGTCAACGAGAAGTTCGCCGCCGCCGTGCTGGAGGAGCTGGGCGGCGACACCGGCTTCGTTTTCATCCAGGACTACCATTTCGCCCTGCTGCCGCGGCTGATCAAGAAGCAGCGGCCCGACGTGGTGATCGCCCAGTTCTGGCACATCCCCTGGCCGAACCGCGAGGTGTTCCGCGTCTGCCCCCAGGCCGTCGAGATCCTGCACGGCCTGCTGGGCAACGACGTGCTCGGTTTCCACATCCGCCACCACAGCCTGAACTTCCTCGACACGGCCGACCGCTTCATCGAGGCCCGCGTCGACTACGAGCGGCGCTCGGTGACCCGCCGCGGCAAGGAGACCCTGGTCCGGCCGTTCCCGATCTCGGTCGACAGCGACCGCATCAGCGAGCTGGCGCGCGGCAAGGACGTGACGGCCCGCGTCCGCAAGCTGCAGCAGAATTTCCATTACCGGGGGCGGAAGGTCGGCATCGGCATCGATCGCGTCGACTACACGAAGGGGATCCTCGAGCGCTTCGACGCCATCGACCGCCTGCTGGAGCGCCACCCGCAATGGGTCGACCGCTTCGTCTTCCTGCAGATCGGGCCGCTGTCCCGCATCCGCATCGGCCAGTACCAGAATTACAGCGACCAGCTGATCCGGCGCGCCCTGGAGATCAACCAGAAGTGGAAGATCCGCGACTGGCAGCCCATCGTGCTGCTGCAGAAGCACCTGAGCCACGAGGACGTGATCGCCCACCACCTCTTCGCCGACCTGTGCGTCGTCAGCTCCATCCACGACGGCATGAACCTGGTGGCCAAGGAGTTCGTCGCCTCGCGCTTCGACCTCGGCGGCGTGCTGCTCCTGAGCCGCTTCACCGGGGCGGCGCGCGAGCTGGACGACGCGCTGCTGGTCAACCCCATCGCCGTCGACCAGTTCGCTGACGCCATGCACCGGGCGCTGATGATGGACCCGGAGGAGCAGGCCGTGCGCATGACCCGGCTGCGCCACAAGCTGGAGGAGAACACGGTCTTCCGCTGGGCGGGAAAGATCGTCAGCGCCATGAGGAAGCTGGTCTGACATGGCGAGCGTCTTCGAGTTCAAGTCCCGGCTCAACCTGGTCGAGCTGCTGGGCGTCAAGGCGCGCGACATCCTGGAGCTGCGGCACGGGCTGGCCGCCGTTCCCGGCAGCTCGATCTACCACCACACCCACCGCTTCCTGCAGCAGCACCACTACCTGTATCCCGAGCCCCCCAACGACTTCGCTTTCTGGATCGGCCACGCGCTGGCCATGGACGACCTGGCGGAGCGGCTGGCGTCCATCGACACGATCCGCTTCCGCCGCATCGAGGAGCTGCGCGCCCGGCTGCTGGAGATCCTCGACCAGTGGGGAGACGACGACAGGATGCGCGCCAAGGCCTGCAACGAGGGCGAGGAGTTCCATTTCATGTCCAGCCGCACCTTCGTGCTGCCGACGCCGCTGCGCGCGGCGAACCTGGCGGAGTTCGCCGCCTGCCTGAGGCGGATCAGCTTCGATTCGCTCTACTACCACATCTTCGAGGCCCGGCTGCGGCTGGGCCGCGACGACAACGACTTCTCGGTATGGTTCCGCGCCAACGGCTTCCAGGAACTGGCGCGGGAGATGGCGCGCCTGGACCCCTACACCATCACCATGGAGGGGCTGCGGCGCAAGATCATCCAGCTGGTGGACGCCCATGCCTGAGATCGCGGACTTCGTCCCCATCGTCGGCGAAAGCGTCGTGGCCGACCTGCGCGCCCTGGCCGGCCGGCTGCGCGGCCGCCGCATCCTCAACGTCAACTCCACCGCCGTAGGCGGCGGCGTGGCCGAGATCCTCTCGCGCATGCTGCCGCTGCTCCACCAGCTGGAGGTCGACGCCCATTGGGACGTGATCAAGGGCAACGAGCGCTTCTTCCACGTCACCAAGAAGATGCACAACGCCCTCCACGGAGGCAGCGAGCCGATCTCCGGCGAGGAGTTCGCCTTTTTCCTCGAGACCAACCGCGACAACCTGCAGGGGATGGACCTGGGGGCCGACATCGTGTTCATTCATGACCCGCAGCCCATCGCGCTCGTGGAGAAGAAGGACGGGGGGCGCTGGGTCTGGCGCTGCCACATCGACTTCACCTCGCCGCAGGCGGGCACCTGGGAGTTTTTAAAGGGCTATATCGAGCGCTATGACGCCGCGGTGTTCTCCGCCCCCGCCTTCTCGCGGCCGCTGGCCGTCCGCCAGGTGCTGATCCAGCCCTCCATCGACCCCCTCAGCGACAAGAACCGCGAGCTGGACGAGGAGGCCGTCGCCGGCATTTGCGACCGCTTCGGCCTCGACCGCCGCCGCCCGATCATCACCCAGATCTCGCGCTTCGACTACCTGAAGGACCCGCTGGGGGTGATCCGCGCCTACCAGCTGGTGAAGCGCCATGTCGACTGCCAGCTGGTGCTGGCCGGCGGCGGCGCCACCGACGATCCCGAGGGCGCCCAGGTGCTCGAGGAGGTGAAAGGGGCCGCCGCGGAGGACCCGGACATCTTCGTCCTGTTCCTGCCGCCGGCCAGCGACGTCGAGATCAATGCCCTGCAGCGGGCCTCCACCATCGTCCTGCAGAAGTCGCTGCGCGAGGGCTTCGGGCTCACCGTCTCGGAGGCGCTGTGGAAGGCGAAGCCGGTCATCGCCTCCGCCGTCGGCGGCATCCCGCAGCAGATCGCCCACAAGTATTCGGGGATCCTCACCCACAGCATCGACGGCACGGCCTACTGGATCAAGCAGCTCCTGCAGGAGCCGGAGTTCGCCCGCAAGCTCGGGGAGAATGGACGCGAGCACGTGCGCAACAACTTCCTGATCACCCGCCACATCCGCGACTACCTGCTGCTCTTCCTCTCCCTGTTCACCCGCGGCGACGTCGTCTACCTGTGATCGCCGACATACTCGGGCGCCTGGGCGGGAAGCCGCCGGTCGCCCTTTTCCTTGATTTCGACGGCACCCTCGTCCCGATTCGCCCCCGACCCGACCAGGCCCGCCTGTCCCCCTCGCGGCGCAGGGCGCTGAGGGGGCTGTCGCGGACGATGCTCGTCGCCGTCGTATCGGGCCGCTCGCTGGCCGACCTGCGCCGGCGGCTGGCGGTTCCCGGGCTGGCCTGCGCGGGCAGCCACGGGTTGGAGATCCGCTTCCGCCGCAGGCGCTGGCTGCACCCGGGCTGCCGGAACGCGGCCCGCCTGCTGCCCGGCGTGGAGCGGACGGTTCGCGCCCGCCTCGGTCCCGTTCCCGGGCTGCTCGTGGAAAGGAAGCCCTGCTCCAGCGCCTTTCACTTCCGCATGGCGACGCCGGGGGGGAGGAGGCGGATCGGGCGGGCCGTTCGCGCGGCCGTCGAGCCGCTGCGTGGCGTGCTGGCGCCGGCCCCGGGCAAGATGGTGCTCGAGGTACGGCCGGCCCTCCCCTGGAACAAGGGCGATGCCGTCCGCGAGATCCTCGCCCTGGCCGGGATGCAGGGACGCCATCCGCTGCTCTATATCGGCGATGACCGCACCGACGAGGACGCCTTCCGCGCCATGGGTCCGGACGATGTCGCCGTTCATGTCGGGCGGAACCACGCCACTTGCGCCCGCTATCGCCTGGGAAGCGTCGCCGAGGTTTGGGAATTGCTCGCCCGGCTGCAAGGCAGGAAGAAGGATTGAAGCCCCTGCCGCCGCGGCGGCCGGCGGCGGGCTATTTTTTCAGCGCGGCCTTGGAGAAGACGGCGCCGGGGATGGCGGCGTCGAACTGGATCTCCAGGATGGCGAACACGGTTCCCTCACCCTCCTTCAGCGCGTCCTTGAAGCGGACGCGGTCGGGCAGCCAGCGGTCGCCGAAGCGGCGCACGCTTTCCACGACGGCCGTCTTGAGGAGCCTGCCGCTGCGGGCGAAGCGATCCTCCCTCATCACCGTGTAGCGCTCGCGGTCGACCCAGAGGCGCCGGCTGGGATAGGCGGCGTCCTCGCGCAGCGCCCGCAGGTCAAGTACCCAGCAGGGGCGGCCCAGCAGCGTCTCCTCGCCGCTGACCGCGCCCTGCTGGCTGTCGTGGAGCGTCGGGTCCTCCAGCATGTCCTCGTAGGAGAGGTCGGAGCCCATGACCGACTGGCGCAGCATGTGGCCGGCGATGAGGATGACGCGGTCGCTGGCCGGGTAGTAGGTCCACAGCTGGTCCCCCAGCTTGAGCATCTTCGTCCCGCGCTCGCGCGGCGGCTCGAGGTACTCGGAGAACGACTTCTCCGTCCCCTGGATCCAGGAGCGGGCGCGGACGGTGCGGCTGAAGCGGCGGCCGTGGATCGTCATCTCCGAGAGGATGACCTTGTTGCCCGTGACGCGGTTCTCGTCGACCTTCTTCAGGATGGCGCCGGCGCTCTCGGGGGCCGTGGCGGCCGCCCGGGCCGGCGCCAGGACGAGGAACAGGACGATGACGGCTGCCGCTTGCTTCATGCTTCCAGCTCCTTCAGCAGGCGCGAGGTCTGCCGCTTGTAGATCGCCCGGCCCGCCGTCGCCGCCCCCAGGACGGTGGCGGCCAGGCCGGGAATGAAGCCGATGACATAGGCCGCCGCCGTCACGTGGGTATGGAAGCGCGTCGTCATCAGCAGGGAGGCGTTTTTCATGATGTTGCCGAAATCCAGGCCGTGGGCCTGCACGTAGAAGGCCAGGGCCAGGCCCAGGACCGTGCCGATCAGCGAGCCGGCCAGGCCGATGATCGCCGCCTCGCCGATCAGGGAGCGATAGACCCGCCCCTTGGTCTCGCCCATGGCCAGGCGCACGCCGATCTCGCCGTAGCGGCGGATGTTGCCCATCAGGCCGGTGTTCCACAGGACGATGAACATCGTGGCCAGGAAAACGGCCACGATCGCCCCCAGGATGGTGTCCATGTACCCCAAAAACTGTCCCATGCCGCTCAGGGTGATCAGCGTGTCCATGCGCGGGGCGAAGGGATCCTGTGAGGAGGCGAACCGGGCGTTGAAGCGCGCCGCCGCGGCCTCGGCCGCCCGGCGGTCGTAGAACCCGGAGTGGAAGAAGCCGGCGATCTCGCCGGCGGCATCGTCCATGTCCAGGACGGCGCGGGCGTCGGCGACGTCCATGAGGATCATGCCGCGGTCCATGGCCGGCGCCCCGAAGCGGAAGGTGCCGGCGACGGTGAGGTTGGCCGTGGCCATGCCGCCGAACATGGTGCCGGCGATCAGGGTGACGGACGCGCCCGGCGCCAGGCCCAGGCGCGAGGCGAGCTCGTGGGCAAGGAGCACTTCCCCCCGGCCGGCGGGCAGCGCGCCGCCGACCAGCGTCGGTTCCAGGTCGAGGATGGCCGGCTCGGGCGATCCCGGCGAGAACAGGTCCACGGCCAGGCCGCCCACCGGCCCCTGGGCGCGTGTCTCGCCCTTCTCGTCGGGCACGTCGAGCAGGCCGGCGAAGCGGATGCGCGGCGTCCAGGCGAAGGAGGGGAAATCACGGTGCAGGCGCTCCAGCAGGCCCTGGACGCCGGTCAGCGCCAGGTCGTTGGGAAGCTGGTCCCTCTCCCCGGCGTAGGCCCGGCTCATGACGGCGACGTGGCCCGAACCGAGGCGGGCGCTGGTGCCCAGGAAGTTCTCCGTGAACCCCTTGATCCAGGAGAACATGACCACGGTCAGCATGACGCCGATCACCACGGTGAGTAGGGGAAAGAGGCTGCGCGAGCGGTCGCGCCACAGCCCCAGGCAGAGAAAGCGGATCACGATGCCCTCCCGCGCAGGGCGTCGGTGGGCTTGAGGCGGGCGATGCGCCGGCTGGGCAGCAGGCTGACCACGGTCGTCACCGCCAGCGAAAGCACGGCGACCCCCAGGATGTAGCCGGCGCCGTAGGCCGGGTAGATCCTTTCGCCGATGGAGATCCCCATGTCCTCCGTGCCCGGGGGGACGGCGAAGCCCAGCCGCGCCTGCAGCCAGAGCAGCGGCAGGCCCCAGGCCGCTCCAAGCAGGACGGCCAGCACCCCGTGCAGCGCCCCTTCCAGGGTGAAGAGGCGGACCACCTGGCCGCGGGTGAAGCCTAGCGCCACCAGGGTGCCGATCTCGCGGCGGCGGCGGAAGATGGCCAGCACCTGGGTGTCGAAGATGGCCAGCATGCCCAGCGAGAGGAAGATGACCAGGAGGACGACACGCCCTACGCTCTTGGTCTTGACCAGCTCGCGCAGGTCGCGCAGCAGGAAGTCCGGGTCGCGGAACACCCACCCCGGCGGCGCCGACAACGGCGCCGTCCCCGGCGCCAGCACCACCAGGGTGGCCGCGCCGGGAAGGCGCGCCATCTCCTGCAGCCGGTCCAGGGGCAGCCAGGCCTGGTTGTTGTCGATGGCGGCGAGCGTGGTCTGCATGACGTGGACGATCGTCGCGTCCTCGGCATTGAAGGCCCCGCCCGGCTCGCGCCAGCGCAGGGTGACCGTGTCGCCCCGGGCCAGGTCCACGGCCCTGGCGAAGCGGCCGCCGATCAGGGCCGGCAGCCCCGCTCCGGCGGCGGACAGGGCCGAGGTGGGAAAATCCAGCACGTGCTGCCGCGGATCGATGCCCTTGAGCAGGATGGAGCGCATGCGGCCCTGCGGATAGATGCTCCCCTGCATCATCAGCACCGCCGTGGCCTTGCCTTCGTTGACCAGTCGCCGCAGTTCTTCGGGAAGGGGGGAGTGCGCCTCCTCCAGGGTCAGCGGGTCGTAGGGATCGTAGCTCTCCTGCCAGTACTGGCCGCCGCCGTACTCGAGGTCCCGGGCGGCCCGGGCCGCCTGCTCGTCCATGCCCGCGACCACCCCCTGGTTCCACGAGGACGCCACCAGGGCGATGGAGATGATGAAGGCGTTGAGCCAGGCACGGATGCCGGTGCCGAGGATGTTGCGCAGGGCCAGGCGCAGGGTGATCATGGCCCCGTCTCCCGTCCCGCCGCGGGCGTCAGCGGCTCGTCGCGTTCGACGCGGCCGTCGACCAGGGTGATCTTGCGATGCAGATAGGCGATCACCTTCTCGTCATGGGTGGCGAACAGGAAGGTGGTGCCCAGCTCGCGGTTGAGCGCCGCCATCGTCCGCAGGATGTGGTGGGAGTTTTCGGCGTCGAGGTTGGCCGTCGGCTCGTCGGCCAGCAGCAGCGGCGGACGCTTGACCACGGCCCGGGCGATGGCCACGCGCTGGCTCTCGCCGCCCGACAACTGGGCGGGACGCGAGCGGGAGCGGTCGGCCAGGCCCACCCACTCCAGGGCGTCCATGACCATCCGCCGGCGCTGCGCCGCCGGTACCCGGAGCAGCAGCAGGGGAAACTCCACGTTCTCGTAGGCGGTGTAGACCGGCAGCAGGTTGAAGGTCTGGAAGATGAAGCCGATGGAACGGTTGCGCAGGTCGGCCGCCTCGCGGTGCGAGAGGCCCTCGATGCGCCGGCCCAGCACCTCAGCGCTGCCGGACGTGGGGGCGTCGAGGGAGCCGACGACGTTCAGGAAGGTGGTCTTGCCCGAGCCGCTCGGCCCGACCAGGCCGGCGAACTCGCCGGCGCGGAAGTCCAGGCTGACCCGGTTCAACGCCCGGACCTCCGATCGTCCCATGGGGAAGACCTTGACCAGCTCCTCGGTGCGGATCAGGAGTTCGTCCGCCATGCCCACCTCCCGGTCTTTCAAATGCTCCAGACGGCCATGACCTGGAATCCCCAGCCGGCGAGGATCGAGCTCGCCGCCGGGAGACCCGCCCCGGCTCCCGCCGCCGGCGGGCCGCCTGGGGCCGCCGCCCGCCGGGGATTGGCGAAGGCCATGGCGTGGAACTGCCAGCGGTCGAGCGTCCGCTGCCAGGCGGCGAAGGCGTAGATCCGTCTGGCCCTCCAGTCAAGATACACGATCGTGCTCAGGGTGTCCAGCAGGCCGAGGGGATAGCGGAGCAGCAGGGCGGTCAGCGTCGCCCCGTACCGGCCCCTGGCCGCCGGGGACGGCGCCGAATCGGCGAGGAACTGCTCGGCCAGCACGTAGAGGCCGTTGCCCAGGCCGAAGGTGTAGTCGACGCCCAGGGCCAGCGAGCGCTGCCAGCGAAGGGCGGCGCCCGCGGCAGGGACCCCCGCCGGGGACGGATCGGCCAGGCGCGTGAACGCCCCTTCGAACCAGAGGCCGACGCCCACGTCCCACTTGCCGTCGAGGGCGAAGCGGCTCTCGCCGGTCTCCCCGGCCGGCCCCGTGACGCGGCGGAAATGGACCGTGGCCGCCGCCTCGCCCGACGGCACCGGCACCTGGAGCCGTCCGCCGAACTCGGGCGTGCGCGCCGCCGTCGCCAGCGTCTCCCAGCCCTTGGGCTCGACGTTGCCGTACAGCCCCCACAGCCAGAGGCTGGAATCCCCCCTGGCGGTATAGCGCAGCAGCAGGCCGTACACACCGGAGGTCAGCTTCAGAGGGTCGCGCGCGTCGACGCGGTCGAACCACATCAGCGGCCGGAAGACCGTCGCCGAGCCGAAGTTGATCTGCTGCAGCCCCAGGCGCGCCTCGAAGCGCGGCGAGGAGAGGCGCAGCCACAGCCGGTAGGGATCGATCGCGCCGTCGGCGGCGGGCACGTCCCAGCCCGGGGCCACGATCTCGGCTTCGGCGGCGGCGGAAAACTCGCCGTCGAGCTTCCACCCATCGCCCAGGGGCAGGGCCAGCGAGAGCGAGGGCTGCCAGCGCAGGCCGAGCCGCGGCGTCGAGGGCTTGGCATCGTTCAGTGAGAACCAGGCGCTCAGCTGGCTCCTGAGATCGATCGCGGCGGCGGCCAGCGGGAGGCGCAGGACGGCCGCCAGCAGCAGGGCGGGGAGAAGGGGCCGCCTCATGGCCCGCCCGGCAGCCCCCGCCACAGGGCGACGAAGCGCTCGGGCCCCAGCTGCTCGGCGCGGGCCTGGGCGCCGGCGCCGGCGGCGGCGAGCGCCGCCTCCAGCACGGCGGCGGGAACGAGGCCCAGGTTGTTGGCCAGGGTCTTGCGCCTCCCGGCGAAGCATTGGCGGACGAAGCCGTAGAATCCCCCGACGTCCTTCACGGGCGGCTCCGCCGGCTCGGCGACGATCACGGTGGAGACGACCCTGGGCCGGGGGACGAAGGCGCCGGCCGGCACGTCGAAGCCGCGCCGGCAGCGGTAGAGGAGCTGGAACACGACCGACTGGGCGTTGTACTTCTTGCCGCCCGGCGCGGCCAGCAGCTTGTCGACGAAGTCCCTCTGCAGCATCAGCGCCGCCGCCGCGATGCCCGGGCGCTGGGCGATGAACCAGTCCAGCAGGGGCTTGGAGATATGGTAGGGAAGGTTGCCGGCCACGGTCACGCCCTCGCCCGGGAACAGCCCCGCCAGGTCGACGTCCAGGATGTCCTCGTTCAGCACCCGCGCCCGGGCGCCCAGCTCCTGCCGCAGCCCGTCGGCGAGGCCGCCGTCGACCTCGACCAGGGTCAGCGGGCGGCCCGGGAAGCGCTCGAGCAGCAGCCGGGTCAGGATCCCCCGGCCCGGGCCGATCTCCAGCAGCGGCCCGTCGCCCGCGGGCACGAGCCCGGCGATGCGGCGGGCGACCCGCTCGTCGCGCAGGAAGTTCTGGCCCAGCTTGGCGGATTTTGTCATGACGGCATTATAGACTTGCGGCAGCGCCTTTTCCACAATTGAATTCGGCCGCAGATCCTGGCGTACGGCATACGGCTGACGGCGGACGGTAAACGCCCTGTGAATCTCAGGGAAGACAAAGGGAAGATGGAGGGAAGCAGAGGGAAGAGAGAGTGGGATAAGCCATGTCATGAGCTCTTTCCCACTTTGTCTTCCCTCTGCATTTCCCTCATTCTTCCCTCTCTCTTCCTGGAGGTCTGAATCATCGATGCGCCTGCCGGCAACCGTACGCCGTGCGCCGTATGCCGTCCGCCAAGGTCTTCTTCTCGTTGCTGTCGATGTTCCTTGACATCGCCGCCCATGCTGCCTACAATCGACCTCGTCCCGAGCGGCCGGCCTGGCTGCGCGGGCGGGATTCCGAGGACGATGGAGGGCGCGCGATCATGGCGACGGTTGTCTGCATCCTGGATCGGGACGACTGGCAGGCGAACACGGACAACATCGTCGTCGCCGACCCGGCGCGCCGGACCCTGACCTGGGTGCCGCGCGACCTGTGGTGCCCGGCGCTGAACGACCGCGTCAACGCCGCCTTCGCCCGCGGCGGCCATGAGACGCTGCTGGCGGCGCTGGCCGGGCTGGGCCTGCGCGTCTCCCACTCCCTCTGCCTGCGGCGGCGGGCGGCGGAGAAGGTGCTGGCCGGCCTTTCGGTCACCGTGCCGGTGCCGGCGCCCCTGGACATGCTGTATCCGCTCGCGCCGCGCATCCGCATCCAGGAGGGGCACAAGATCGTCCGCTTCCGCCCGCCCGAGGAGCGGCTCGAGGGCGAGCGCATCCACCAGTGGATCGGGGCGCGGCGGGTGCTGCGGGGGCCGAGCGGCGACCTGGCGCGCATCCGCCGGCAGCAGGTGTTCGTGCGCCGGCTGCTGGAGACGGGCTTCGACTTCGCCGCGGCGCTCGCCGAGGCCGGCGATCTCCAGCTGTCCTCGCCGGCGGCGCTGGCCGAGCTCGGCGCGGTGCGCGCCGGCTGGCGCTTCGCCGTGCTCGACGCCGTCCGCCCGGCGTTCATCTCCGGCAAGGAGGTGCTGCTGCGCAAGCGCGGCCTGGAGCGCTGGCTGGCGGCCTCCGCCCCGGGCCGCCTCGCCGCCGCCGTCGCCCGGCCGCTGCGCGACCGGCTGCTGGGGAGCGTGCTGGTCGTTCCCTCCTCCGGGCTGCGCCCCCCGCGGCGCCGCGTGCGGCTGCTGGCGGTGCTCGCGGCCCGCGACGAGGAGAAGTACCTGCCCGGGTTCCTCGCCAACGTGGCCCCCCATGTCGACGGCATCGTGGCCCTGGACGACGGCTCGCGCGACGGCAGCGCCCGGCTGCTGCGCGCGCACCCGGCCGTCCTGGAGGTGCTGCCGGTGCCCGTCGGCCGGCCGGCCTGGGACGAGGTGGGGAACTTCCGCCGGCTGCAGGCGGCGGCGCTGCGCCACGGCGCCCAGTGGATCGTCGCCCTCGACGCCGACGAGCGCCTGGAGCGTTGTTTCCGCGCCCGCGCCGAGCGGGTCATCCGCCGCTGCCGCCGGCTGGGGCTCGCTGCCGTCACCATGAGGATGCGCGAGCTGTGGGGCGCGCCGGACACCTACCGCTGCGACGGGGCATGGGGCCGCAAGCGCGTGCCGCGGCTGTTCGCCGCCCGGGCCGACCACCGCTTCGACCTCCGGCCGCTGCACGCGGTCAAGGCCCCCCTGCAGGCGCGGGTCCTCGGCGGTTTCGCCGCCGCCGACCTCGAGATCTACCACCTGCGCACCCTGGACCGCGCGGAGCGCGAGGCGCGGCGCGACCGCTACCAGGCGCTCGATCCCGATGGGTACTGGCAGCCGGGGCTCGGCTACGACTACCTGGCCGACGAGGGCGGGCTGAAGCTGCGCCGGGTGTCCGCGCGCCGCCGCTTCCTGGAGGAGGGCCATGGCCCGCTGGCGTGAACGGGCGCGCCGTCCTGCCGCCGCCGCCGTCGTCCCGGCGGATGGATGGCCTGCCGCGATGAACCGCGGCGGGAACGGTGGGCCGCTCCGCGTCCTGGTGCTGGCCAACTACTTCGAGCGCGACGGCGGGACCTCGAAGGTGCTCACCGAGTGCAAGTACCTGGCGCCGCTGGGCGTGCGGCCGGCGGTCGTGCTGCCGCGCAACCCCTTCCCCCGCGCCGATGTCAGGCCGCAGCTGCGGGCGCTGGGGGTGCGCTATTTCCCGGCGCCGATCCATTACCGCATGGCGCCCTTCTTCCTGCCCTACGCCGTCTGGCGGATCGGCCGCATCATCCGCGCCGAGCGCATCGAGCTGCTGCATGCCAGCCACGGGCGGACGCTGCGGCTGGCCGCGATCCTGAGCCGCCGCCACCGCCTGCCGCTGGTCTACACCATCCACGGCGTCAGCCGGCGCGAGCTGCCGCGCTGGCGGGTCGCCGCCCTGTTCCGCCGCGTGGCGCGCGTTCTCGCCGTGTCGGCGGAGTCGGCGGAGTTCCTCCTCCGCCGCGCGCGCGTTCCGCGCGAGCGCCTGCGGGTCCTGGGCAACGCCATCGACTTCCCGCGCTTCGCGGCGGCGACGGGCCGCGGCAACGACGGCGGCATCCTCTTCCTGTCGCGCCTCGACCGCGACCGGCACCGGGCCGTGCGGGCGGCCATGGACGGCGCCGCGCTCCTCGCCGGCGAATGGCCGGCGCTCCGGCTGCGCATCCTGGGCACGGGCCGCGAGCTGTCCCGCGCCCGCCGCCGCGCCCGGGCGATCAACGCCCGGCTCGGGCGCGAAGTGGTCAGCGTCCTGGGCTGGGCCGATGACCCGGCGCCCTGGATCGCCGGTGCCGCGGCGGTCCTGGGCGTGGGGCGCTGCGTGCTGGAGGCGATCGCCGCCGGCCGGCCGGCCCTGGTGGTCGGCAGCGAGCGGATCGGCGGCTGGGTCACGGCCGGCAACTTCCGCGATCTGCAGCGCGCGAACTTCTCGGGGCGCGGATCAGGGCCGGCCACCACCGCCGCCGGAGTGGCCGCGGAGCTGCGCCGCGTCCGCGACGGCGCGGCGCCCGACGGGGGCGTGCGGCCGATGGCCGAGGCCGACTACGATGCGGCGGCCCTGGCGCGGAAGCTGCGCGACGTCTACGGCGAGCTCCTGAGCGGCCGCGCGGCGGGATCGCCGGGCTAGCTCTCGGACTCGTAGGCGGCGATGACCTCGGCGGCCGGGCCGTCGCGGCGCACGCGGCCCTGGTCCAGCCAGATCGCCCGCTGGCAGTAGCGGGTCAGGAACGCATGGTCGTGCGAGGCGATGAGCATGGTGCGCGGCGACTCGGCCAGGCGGACGAAGAAGGCGCTGCATTCGCGGAAGAACGCCTGGTCCACGTGGACGAACGTCTCGTCGAAGACCAGGAAGTCGGCCGGCGCCTGGAAGACGATGCTGAGCGCCAGGCGCTGGCGCTGCCCCAGCGAGAGGTCGCGCAGCGGCGCGTACGCCAGGTGGGTCACGGCGGCCGCGTCCAGGATGTGCGCCAGCAGGGGCCGCAGCTGCCGGCGCTTCATGCCGCACACGGCGCCGAACAAGAACACGTTGTCGATCACCGGCAGGTCGGCGTTCTGGCCGATCCAGAACTTGAACAGCGCCAGGGGCTCGGCGGCCACCTCCAGCCGGCCGCCGTTGGGCTGGATGATGCCGGCCACCAGGCGCAGCAGGGTGGTCTTGCCCGAGCCGTTGCGGCCGACGACGGCCACCTTCTCGCCGCGGTCGATAGCAAAGGAGGCGTCGCGCAGCGCCCACGACTCGGCGGTCAGCTTCTGCCCGCCCCACAGCGCCTTCAGCGCCCGCAGCGTGGAGCGCTGGCGCTTCAGCACCCGGTAGCGCTTGGCGAGGTTCTCGGCGCGGACCAGCGGCTCGCTCATGTGCGGTCTAGGGCCTCCCCTTCCCAGCGCAGGAAGACCAGGTAGGACAGCGCCAGCAGCGCCGGCCCCAGCAGCAGGCAGCGGGCGACGAGCGGGGCGGGCACGGCGCCGCCGTCCATGAACAGGGCGCGGAACGCCTGCAGGTACGGGGTGAGCGGATTGCCCCAGGCGATCAGCGTCCGCAGCCGGGGCGAGACGCTCTCCAGGGTGTAGAAGACCGGCGTGACGAACAGGAACAGGCGGGAGAAGATCGCCCACACGTGCTCCACGTCGCGGGCGAAGCAGAAGGCCAGGCCCAGGGCCAGGCCGACGCCCAGCACCAGGGCCAGGAACGAGAGCAGGACGGGCAGCAGCAGCAGCGCCGAGCGCCAGCCGAAGAAGCCGTAGGCCAGGCTGATGGCGGTGCAGATGGCCAGCTCGATGCCGAACTTCCAGGCGTTGATGGAGATGGTGGCCAGTACCAGGTTCTCGCGCGGGATGGTGGAGTTGAGGGCGATGTCGCGGTTGTAGCTCAGCACCTTGAGCAGGTACGAGGTGGCGGTCATGAAGAAGTTCACCAGGATGATGCCCGTCAGCAGGAAGAGCGGGTAGCCGGGGACGCCCTGGCCGAAGTGGCGGCGGAACACGAGGTAGAACGAGGCCAGCATGATCGCCGTGCCCACCAGGCTCCACAGCCCGCCCAGCAGCGAATGGTAGTCGCTGGCCTTGATGTTGGCGCGCACCATCTCCAGCAGGACCGTGCGGTTGGCCGGGCGCGCCAGCCGGCGCATGCGGCCGGCGAGGCGCTCGCGCAGGCGCGGCGCGCTCATGGCCGCTCCGGGGCGCCGCCCCGGCTCAGGGCGGCGCTCAGGAAGCCCGCCCGCGCCGACGTTTCCAGCGCCAGCATCAGCGGCCAATAGGCGGGGAAGCGGAGCGGGCCGCCCGTGCGCCAGGCGCGCCAGCACGACCAGTAGAGCGTCGCCGCGGGCGCGTGCAGCGCCAGGAGGGCGAACGCCGGGGGGGAGGACGCCCGCCCGCCGCCGGCGGCATGCAGGCGCCAGGAGGCGCGGCCGCCAACGAAGGCCTTCCCCAGCGCCTCGGCCAGGCTGGGGCGCACGCGGTGGCCGATGCGCGTGGCGGGCGAGTAATGGACGGCGATGCCGGCCGTAGCCAGCCGGCGGCCGAACTCGGTGTCCTCCCCGCGCGGGAACGACTCGTCGAAGAGGCCGACCCGGCGGAAGACGCGGCAGCGGAAGGCGGCGGCGCCGGACGCCTCCAGGCCGGGAGCGCTGCCGCCCGCCAGGACGCCGGCGGCGGCCAGGCGGCGCTGTATGCCCGCCTCCTGGTAGGCGCAGATCACCCGGGCGAGGAAGCCGGCGCTGGCGTCCGTCACGCGGAAGCGCACCACCTCCGCCTGCGGGTGCAGGCGGAAATAATCGGCGATCGCCCGGGCATAGCCGGCGGGCAGGAGGTAGTCGTCGGCGACGATGGCCAGCCAGGCGCCGCGCGCCGCGCCGATGCCGGCGTTGCGGGCGGCGGCGATGCCGCGCCGGGGCTGGGAGACCAGGCGCCAGTTGCCGCGCCCGGCAATCAGCTCGCGGACCATGGCGGCCGTGCCGTCGCCGGAGCCGTCGTCGACCACGACGAATTCCAGGGGAACGCCCGGGTCCTCCTGGGCGAAGAGGGACTCCAGGCACCCGCGCAGCAGCTCGCGCCGGTCGCGGGTCAGGACGACGATGGTGAGCCCGGCGGCTTCGCCGCCGGCCTCGCTGCCGGGATTTCCTGGGTCGCTGGCCATGGTTCGCTGGGGGCGATTATAGAGGAACGGGCGCGGAAAGGAAAGGACGGGCGGGAAGCATCAGCGGACGGCGGAAGGCAGCACGCTGCTGGAACTGGGCGTACGGCACACGGCTGACGGCGTACGGCAAACGCATTGCATGGAACTTTTTCGATCAGGGATTACGTCGGAATTCCGAATTGCGGCGATTTCTTCTCTTGAAATTGCTTTGTTGCCATAAACCATTCGCAGAGATCTCCGCTGATTTTCAAAAGTTCTTTGAGCTTGTTTCGAATGATCTTGTGAGTGCTGTTGCCGTGCGCCGTAAGCCGTCCGCCGTATGCCGAGTTATTTCTTCTTGAGCCGCTCCTTCCACTCGGGGATCAGGTGCTTGGGCTTGCGGCCGGCGAGCGCCTGGCGCACGGCCTCGACGGTCATCATGGCCATGCGCCGCCGGGTCGCGCCGGTGGCGCTGCCCAGGTGGGGCAGGAGCACGACGTTCTGCAGCTTCCTCAGCCGGTCGTTCACCTTCGGCTCCTCCTCGTACACGTCCAGGCCGGCGGCGAAGAGCTCGTTGCGCGCGAGGACGTCGGCCAGGGCCGCCTCGTCCATCAGCGGGCCGCGGGCGGTGTTGACGAAGACGGCGTCGCGCTTCATCAGCGCGAAGACGTCGTGGCTGAATAGGTGATGGACCCCGGGCGAGTAGGGCAGGTGCAGCGAGACGACATCGGCGCTGCGGATCAGCTCCAGGAAGGTGACGCGGGCGAAGCCGAACTTCCTCTCCACCTGGGGCTTGGGGCCGCGCGAATAGAAGACGACCTTCATGCCGAAGGCCCGGGCGCGCTGGGCGACGGCCAGGCCGATGCGCCCCATGCCCACGATGCCCAGGACCGAGCCGTTCAGCTCCTTGCCCAGCAGCAGGCCGGCCTGCCAGCCGTGGAAGTCGCCGGCGCGCACCAGCGCGTCGCCCTCGACCACGCGGCGCGAGGCGGCTAGGATGAGGGCCATGGCCAGGTCGGCGGTGGCCTGGGTCAGGACGTCGGGGGTGTGGGTGACCAGCACCCGGCGCTCGAGCGCGGCGGCGACGTCGACGTTGTTGTAGCCGACGGCGAAATTGGCGATGACCTTCAGCCGCGGCAGCGAGGCGACCAGGTCGCGGCCCACCGGGTCGGAGAGGAAGCTGATCAGGGCCTCGGCGTCGGCGTGCCGGCGGCAGCAGGCGGGCAGGCCGCCCTCCTGGTCGGCGAGCACGAGCTCGAAGTCTCGGCGCAGGCGCTCGACCGCCTCGGCGCTGTAGGGATGGGCCAGGATGACTTTCTTCATGGCGGGTTCACCTCGGGATGGGGAGGGATGGGGGCGGGAAGAGCGGATCCGCGGCCCGGCTGGCGCGATGCGGCGATGGCTTCATGGTTGAAACAATGGGCGATGCAGGATTCGAACCTGCGACTCCTACCGTGTGAAGGTAATACTCTAGCCGCTGAGTTAATCGCCCAAGGCTGAATTATAGGATAAAAAGGGGCGCCGGTCAAGGGCATCGGACCCCGTGGGAGCAGGCTCCCGGCCGGTTTGCCATCCCCCCGTTTTCGCGCTATAATCCAATTTAAATTCAACTCGGGTATCGGCCAGCTTCCCCTGCAAGGCGGGCCGGGCAAGGAAGAGCCCATTGAGCGGAACGGCAAGCAAGTTCGCCTTTCCCCATTTCCAGGGAAAGGTGCCCGGCAACATCGGCGTCGCCCTGCAGACCGGCATCCTGGGCCTGCTGGCCGGCCTCTCCTCCGTCCTGTTCATGTGGATGGTCAACCTGGTGTACTCGCGGACCTTCCTGCACTTCGCCGGGGGGTCGCGGCCTGCCTTCATCCTGTCCAGCGGCGTGACCATCCTCGTCACCTCCGCGCTGGTGGGGCTCCTGCTCAACGTCCTGAGCCCTGAGGCGGCCGGCAGCGGCATCCCCCAGGTCAAGTCGGCGTACTGGAAGGAGCTGGGCAACGTCAAGCTCCGCTCCGCGATCGTGAAGTTCATCGCCGGCATCCTCAGCATCGGCGGCGGCAACAGCCTCGGCCGCGAGGGGCCTTCGGTGTTCATCGGCAGCGGCGTCGCCGCCAATGCCGACGCCCTGTTCGGCACGCCGCTGCGCGGGCGCCGCGCCGCCGCCGTCATCGGAGCTTCCGCCGGCCTGGCCGCCGCCTTCAACGCCCCCCTGGCGGCGATCGCCTTCGTCATCGAGGAGATCGTCGGCGACCTGAACAACCGCTACCTGGGCCGCGTCGTCCTTTCCTCGGTGATCGGCGCCTTCGTGGTCTATGCCCTGATCGGCCGCCAGCCGGCGTTCCTGCTGCCCCCGATCGAGAGCGTCTCCTGGCTCCATTACCTGATCGTCCCCCTGGTCGCCCTGGCCGCGGCCCTGGCCGGGGTCGCCTTCCAGCGCGCCGCGCTGCGCTGGCGGGCGCGGCTGCGCCGGCAGCGGCGCGTGCCGGCCTGGCTGCTGCCGGTGCTGGGTGGGCTGCTGACCTGGGTGATCGGCTGCGGGGTGTTCCTCGCCGTGGGCAAGATCGGCGTCTTCGGCCTGGGCTACCAGGACCTGTCCAGCGCCCTGGGCAACCACTTCGAGTGGAAGGTCGCCGGGCTGATGGTCGTCGCCAAGCTGCTGGCCATGGCCGTGGGCTACAGCTTCGGCGGCTGCGGCGGCGTCTTCGCCCCCCTGCTCTTCGTCGGCGGCATGGCGGGCTATTTCCTGGGCGGACTGGCGCGGCTCTGGGTCCCCATCACGGCCGCCGACCAGATCGTGCTGGCCGTGGTCGGCATGAGCGCCTGCCTGGGCGCGGTCGTGCGCGCGCCCCTGACCTCGATGCTGATCGTCTTCGAGATGACCCACCAGTTCACGCTGGTGCCCAGCCTGCTCCTGGGCACGATCGTCAGCCAGGCCACCGCGCGCCTGGCCGGCAGGCTCAACTTCTACGACGCCCTGCTGGTGCAGGACGGCCACGAGCTGCACAAGATCCATCCCCCCGTTGACCTGCACGGCTGGCAAAACCTGCCGGCGGCGGCCATCGCCAACCCGGCGCCGGTCATGCTGGAGAGCCTCGAGCCGGGCGCGATGCGCGAGAGACTGGAGCGCTTTTCCTTCCAAAGCTTTCCGCTGCTCGAGAAAGGCAAGGTGCGCGGAATCGTGACCCGCCCGGCGATGGAGCGGGCGCTGCGCGCCGGCGGCCCGCCCGAAGTACTGAAGCCCGCCTTCTGCTTTCCCGACCAGACGGTGCGCGAGATCGGCAAAAAGTTCCTGGAGTCCTCCGCCTACGTCCTGGTGCTCGTCGACCGCGAGACGAAGGCGGTGCGCGGCATCATCACCCTGCACGACCTGATCCGCGCCCAGGCGGCCATCCAGGACTAGCTCCGGCCTGGACGGTCCGACAGGTCCGCCCTGTCCGACCCGCTTGCGCTTGACTTGCTCTTTCTTTTAAGCATAGAATGCGCCCATCATGGCAGAATCCAGGTTCAAGCACTTCGTCAAGTACGTGGTCATCGACATCCTGCTGGCGGCGCTGATCTCCTTCTTCCTCATCAACTACGTCGTCTCGGCGTTCAAGATCGAGGGCGACTCCATGCGGCCGCAGCTGCACGACCAGGAGCGGGTGCTGATCTCCAAGCTGGCGGTGCGCAAGGCCGGCAGCCTGAGCCGCTTCGACCTGGTGGTGCTCTACAAGCCCGACGAGCCGGAGAAGTCGCTGATCAAGCGCATCATCGGCATGCCCGGCGAGGTGGTGGAGATCCGCGGCGGCGAGGTGCTGGTCAACGACAAGTCGCTGAAGCAGCCCTTCGCCTCCGCCGGCGACGCCGCCCGCTCGCCCTCCGACATGAAGGCGCTGCTCATCCCCCGCGGCACCTACTTCGTCATGGGCGACAACCGCTCGATCAGCTTCGATTCGCGCCTCTTCGGCCCGGTGCCGCAGAAGTACATCTACGGCAAGGCCTTCTTCCGCTACTGGCCGCCGGCGGCGATGGGCACGATCGAGTGAAGGCCTCCTAAAAAATAATCCTTTGTCATCGGCAATTTCCAAAGACGAATCTTGTCCTGCGCCGCGGGATATGGTATAAGGGAAGCTGATGAAGCCCCGGAAATCCCTTCTCGCCCTCCTGGCCCTCCTCTGCCTGGCCGTTGAACCGGCGAGGAGTGCCGACATCGCCGAGCTGAAGCGCCAGGTGGCCACGATCGGCCGCCTGGAGTTCAAGCGCGACGTGCCGGTGCGCTACCTCGACCGCGCCCATCTCCGGGCCTACGTCGAGCGCCTGTTCGCCGAGGACTACCCGGCCGGGCTGGCCGCGCGCGAATCGGAATACCTGTACTGGATGGGCTTCACCCGCGGGCGCATCGACCTGCGCGACCTGCGCCGGCGCATCATCCTGGAGAACGTCGGCGGCATGTACAACGAGAAGACCGACGAGCTGCTGGCCGTCGAGGAGTTCCGCCAGGTGGACATGCTGAACGCGCCGGCGCTGGCCCACGAGCTGCGCCACGCCCTGCAGGACCAGTACTTCGACCTCGCCGCCGTGCTCGGCGACCTCTCGGACTTCGACGACCGCAAGCTGGCGGCGCTGGCCGCCGTCGAGGGCGACGCCACCCTGGTGATGGTGAAGCAGATGGGCTTCGACCCCGACCAGGTCGGCGACGCCTTCAGCCCGGAGAACATCCTCTCCTACTCGGCCCTGGCCGGCGCCACCACCCTGGCCGCGGCGCCCGAGGTGGTGCGGCTGCAGCTGCTGATGCCCTACCTGGACGGCATGCGCTTCAGCCGCGCCGTCGCCCGCGAGGGCGGCTGGAAGGCGCTGAACCGCGTGCTGGCGCACAAGCCGCTCTCGTCGGAGCAGGTGCTGCACCCGGGCAAGTACGCCGCCGGCGAGCGGCCCCTGGACGCCGCCATCCGCTTCCGCCCGTCCCGCGGCGAGCTGTACCACTCCGGGGTCGTCGGCGAGTACTACCTGAACGTCCTGCTGAAGCAGGGCGACTAGACGACCGACGCCGCGCAGGGCTGGGGCGGCGACGCGTTCGCCCTCTACCGCGACGGCGAGGCGCGGCTGCTGCTGTGGAAGTCGCGCTGGGACACGCCCGCCGACGCCTCGCGCTTCCACGCCGACTTCCGCCGCTTCCTGGAGCGGGCCTTCCGCGTGAATTTCCGCGAGGGGAGCGAGCGCGGCCGGGCCTTCCTCGCCGGCCGCTCCGACGCCGGCTATTTCTTCCTCTGCCGCGACAACGACCGCCTGTTCTACGCGCGCGGCAGCGACCGTGATCCGATCAACGAACTCATCAGCGGAGGTATATATGATTAACGCCACCCAGATACGCCGGGGAATGATCATCCTGATGGACAACAAGCTGTACCGCGTCGAGGAGATGGACCACGTCACGCCGGGGCGCTACAAGTCGACCATCCACGTCAAGATGCGCGACCTGGAGAGCGACGTGCGCTCGCCGTTCCGCTTCGGCTCCTCCGACCGCGTGGAGAAGGTGACCCTGGACACCAAGGAGGTCACCTACTCCTACCACGACGGCACTCACTACATCTTCATGGACACCCAGACCTACGACCAGATCAGCCTGGACGAGGAGTTCATCGCCGACAACGTCTACTACCTGAAGGAGAACGAGACCTACCAGATGGAGTTCTTCCAGGGCAAGCCGATCAACATCGTGCCGCCGCTGTCCATGGAGTTCACCGTGGTCGAGACCGAGAAGACCATGAAGGGCTCGACGGTGCAGGCCTCCTACAAGCCGGCCAAGCTCGACTGCGGGCTCGAGGTCATGGTGCCCCCCTTCATCGAGGAGGGGACGGTCATCAAGGTCGACACCCGCGACGGCTCCTACATCGAGCGCGTCAGCAAGTA
>DAHVOV010000217.1 GCA_027318645.1 Candidatus Aminicenantota bacterium | reverse complement strand
CCTGCCGGCGGGGACGGAGATGGTCATGCCCGGCGACAACGCCAACCTGGAGATCACGCTGATCACGCCGATCGCCATGGAGAAGGGGCTGAAGTTCGCCATCCGCGAGGGCGGGCGCACCATCGGCGCCGGCAGCGTCACCGACATCATCGAGTAGACCATGGCCAAGAGCGAGAAAAGGGTGAAGTTCGCGCTGAAGTGCTCCGACTGCGCGGAGAAGAACTACGCCACCATGAAGAACAAGCAGAACACGACCGACAAGCTGAACTTCAACAAATATTGCCCGCGCTGCCGCAAGCATACGGTTCACAAGGAGGTCAAATAGGTCAGTAGCTCAATGGTAGAGCACCGGTCTCCAAAACCGGGGGTTGGGGGTTCGAGTCCCTTCTGACCTGCATGCACATGGACAAGAAGAACAATATATTCCGGCGCATGGGCGATTACCTGCGCGACGTCCGCGGCGAGATGAAAAAGGTCACCTGGCCCAGCAAGAACGACCTGATCAAGACCAGCATCGCCGTGCTGGTCATCTCGCTGTTCTTCGGCGTGTACCTGTTCGGCGTCGACATGATCTTCGCCCGCATCTTCCAGAACATCGGCGGCATCTTCCGCTGACCCCCGGCAACGTCCTATGGACTGGTACATCATCCATGTTTTTTCCGGGGCCGAGGAGTTCGTGGTCAAGGCCTTGAACGAGAAGATCAAGAAGTACTCCATGGAAGGCCAGATCAACGAGATCGTCATCCCCAAGGAGAACGTCATCGAGATCCGCGACGGCAAGAAGGTCGTCAGCGAGAAGCGCTCGTTCCCCGGCTACATCCTGGTGAACATGGAGATGAACGACAAGAACTGGTACTTCGTGCGCAACACCCCGAAGGTGACCGGTTTCGTCGGCGCCGGCAAGAAGCCCAAGCCGCTGTCGGCCAAGGAAGTCGCCACCATCCTCAAGCACATCGAGACCACGCAGGAGACGCCCAAGCCCAAGTACCACTTCGACGTCGGCGAGGGGGTCAAGATCATCGACGGCCCCTTCATCAACTTCAACGGCGTGGTCGACGCGGTCAACGAGGAGAAGAGCCAGCTGCGGGTGACCGTGACCATCTTCGGCCGCGCCACCCCCGTCGACCTGAATTACCTGCAGGTTGAGAAAATATAGGAGAAACACGAATGGCAAGTCCAAAAGTCAAGGCGGTCGTCAAGACCTTCCGGCTGCAGCTGCCCGCCGGCAAGGCCACGCCGGCCCCGCCGGTCGGCCCGGCCCTGAGCCAGCACGGCCTGAACATCATGGAGTTCGTCAACCAGTTCAACAAGCTGACCGCGAAGATGGAAGACGACATGATCATCCCCGTGGACATCATGGTCCACGCCGACAAGACCTTCAGCCTGAAGATGAAGACCCCGCCCGCCGCCTACTTCCTGAAGAAGGCCGCCGGCATCATGAAGGGCTCGGGCGAGCCCAACAAGAACAAGGTGGGCAAGCTGACGCGCAAGCAGGTGGAGGACATCGCCAGGGCCAAGATGGAGGACCTCAACACCAAGGACCTGCAGCAGGCCATCCGCATCATCGAGGGCTCGGCCCGCAGCATGGGCCTGGAGATCAAATAATGTCCAAGCGAGGAAAAGCGTACGTCAAGGCCAAGGAGAAGATCGAGCCGCGCGCCTACGCCGTGGGCGAGGCGGCGGCGCTGCTCAAGGAGGTGAAGGCCTCCAAGTTCGACGAGTCGGTGGACGTCTCGGTGCGCCTGTCGGTCGATCCCAAGTACCCCGAGCAGATGGTGCGCGGCACCGTCGTGCTGCCCTTCGGCACCGGCAAAGTGAAGCGCGTGCTGGTCATCGCCGCCGGCGAGAAGCAGAAGGAGGCCAGCGAGGCCGGCGCCGACCACGTGGGCGGCGAGGAGATCGTCGAGAAGATCCAGAAAGAGAACTGGTTCGACTTCGACGTGGTCATCGCCACCCCGGACATGATGAAGAGCGTCGGCCGCCTGGGCAAGGCGCTGGGCACCAAGGGCCTGATGCCCAGCCCCAAGGCGGGCACGGTGACCTTCAACGTCAAGGACACGGTGGCCGAGATCAAGAAGGGCCGCGTGGAGTTCCGCGTCGACAAGGCCGGCATCATCCACAGCACGGTGGCCAAGACCTCGTTCGCCGCCGAGCAGATCGCCGAGAACGCCAAGGCGCTGATCGGCGCCATCCTCAAGGCGCGGCCGGCGACCCTCAAGGGCAAGTACGTCAAGAGCGCCTACATCTCGTCGACCATGAGCCCCTCGATCAAGCTGGACATCGCCGAGCTGGAAAGCTAGGCACAGGAGACCACCATGGGAAGCGCACAGGCACTGGAAAAGAAAAAGAAGGCGGTGGACGCGCTCGCCGACATCTTCAACTGCAACGGCGTCTACCTCTTCGACTACCGCGGGCTGAAGGTCTCCGAGATGGGGGCCCTGCGCTCGCGCATCAAGGCCCTGGGGGCCAACGTCAAGGTGGTGAAGAACCGCCTGGCCATCAAGTATTTCGAGAAGGGGAAGCAGGCCGTGGGCCGCGAGCTGTTCAAGGGCCCGCTGGCCATGGCCTACAGCGACGAGAAGTTCGTCGAGACCGCCAAGGTGCTGGTGGAGTTCGAGAAGGAAAGCAAGAAGATCAAGATCATCTCGGGCTTCATCGAGAAGCGGCTGGTCAGCGACAGGCAGGTCGTGGAAGTCGCCAAGCTGCCGGGCAAGGAGCAGCTCCTGGCCCAGCTGGTCTACTCCATCGGCATGCCGCTGCGCCGCTTCGGCGCGGCGCTGTCGTCGCCCATGACCCACATGCTGGTGCTGATGAAAAATCTGCAGGATAAAAAAGCCAAAGAAGGAGGACAACGATAATGGCCGAAATGAAGAAGGAAGATTTTTTCAAGCATTTGGATAATCTGACGGTCCTGGAACTCGCCGATTATATCAAAGAGTTTGAAACCCGTTACGGCATCAAGGCCGAGATGGCCGCCGTCGCCGCCGCCGGCGCCGCCCCCGCCGCCGCTGCCGCCGAGCAGGCCGAGGAGAAGACCGACTTCGAAGTCGTGCTGAAGAACGTCGGCGACAAGAAGATCAACGTCATCAAGGTCGTGCGCGAAGTCACCGACCTGGGCCTGAAGGAGGCCAAGGACGTCGTGGACAAGGCCCCGGCCTCCGTCAAGAAGGGCGTCTCCAAGGAAGAGGCCGAGACCATCAAGAAGAAGTTCGCCGAGGTAGGAGCCGAGATCGAGATCAAGTAGGCGATGGCTTTTTTCCGGTGGCGGTCGAAAATTCTTCTTAGGTAGGGACAGGTATGCAAACAACGAACAAGTACGTGCAACGCATCAGTTTCTCCCGCATCTTCAGCCCGGTGGAAGTACCTGACCTGCTCGAGATCCAGAAGCGCTCCTACAAGACCTTCCTGCAGATCGACCAGCTCCCCGAGGCCCGCAAGGGCATCGGCCTGCAGGCGGCGTTCAAGTCCATTTTCCCCATCTCCGACTTCAAGGAGACCGCCATCCTCGACTTCGTGTCCTACTCCCTGGGCGACTGGGTGTGCAAGTGCGGCGCCCTGCAGGGGATCGAGAACTCGATGCCGCTGTGCCGCCGCTGCGGCGCCGTGCTGAGCGCCGACAGCGAGACGGGCCGCGAGTCGGTGTGCGGCGAGTGCCACGAGAAGGGCACCGTCGCCTACAAGACCTGCGAGCTGTGCGGCGACCGCGTGCGCCTGAAGATGCACTACACCCCCGAGGAGTGCCTGGACAAGGGCTTCGACTACTCCATCCCGCTGAAGGTCAAGCTGCGCCTGGCCCTGTACGGCGAGGACAAGAAGGGCGAGCGCGCCATCCGCGACGTCAAGGAGCAGGAGATCTTCTTCGGCGAGATCCCCTTCATGACCGACAAGGGGACCTTCATCATCAACGGCACCGAGCGCGTCTGCGTCTCGCAGCTGCAGCGCTCGCCCGGCGTGTACTTCATGCCCGGCAAGTCGCGCGGCGAGTTCACGGCCAAGATCATCCCCGCCCGCGGCGCCTGGATCGAGCTGGAGGAGAAGCTGAACCTGCTGCAGGTGCGCCTGGACAAGAAGACCAAGCGCATCAACATCACCACCTTCCTCAAGGCCATGGGCCTGGCCGACGACGCCGAGATCCTCAAGCGCTTCTACACCATCGTCAACGCCAAGGTGCAGAACGGCGTCTTCTACTTCCAGACCAGCCGCTTCCTCAAGGACAACAAGCTCACCGCCGCGGTGCGCGACGCCAAGGGCAGCGAGGTGCTCGCCGCCGGCACCAAGCTGACCGCCAAGCACATCAAGGACCTGGAGAAGGCCGGCGTGGAGTACGTGCCCCTGGACATCGAGCTCTTCGAGGACCTGTACGCCGCCTCCGACCTGGAGGGGGTGCTGAAGCTCAACGAGATCATCGGCACGGCGCAGATCAAGAAGCTGCGCAAGGCCGACGCCGAGTTCAAGGTCTTCTTCCCCGAGAGCGACGAAGAGGAGCTGGGGCCGATGCTGGCCTACACCCTGCGCAAGGACAAGAAGCGCAAGGACGCCGACACGGCCGAGAAGATGGCCGTGCAGGCCGAGAGCGAGTCCGAGGACAAGGTGGCCAAGAGCCAGGGCGACGCCTTCATCGAGGTCTTCAAGAAGCTGCGCCCCGGCGAGCCGGTGACCCTGGAGGGCTCGCGCAAGTTCTTCGAGAACATGATCTTCGACCCCAAGCGCTACGACCTCTCCTCGGTCGGGCGCATGAAGCTGAACATCAAGCTGGGCTTCAAGCCCGAGTTCAACCAGGACATCTTCACGCTGACGCTGGAGGACATGGTGCAGATCGTGCGCTACTTCCTCAAGCTGAAGTACGACCGCAGCGGCGCCATGCGCGTCGACGACATCGACCACCTGGCCAACCGCCGCATCCGCGCCGTCGGCGAGCTGGTGGAGAACGCCTTCCGCATCGGCCTGATGCGCCTGGAGAAGATCATCCGCGAGCGCATCACCAACTCCCCGGACATCACCGTCGTGCTGCCGCGCGAGCTGCTGAACACCAAGCCGGTGTTCGCCGCCCTCAAGGAGTTCTTCGGCACCTCGCAGCTGTCGCAGTTCATGGACCAGACCAACGCCCTGGCCGAGACCACGCACAAGCGCCGCATCTCGGCGCTCGGCCCCGGCGGGTTGAACCGCGAGCGCGCCGGCTTCGAGGTGCGCGACGTGCACTCCTCGCACTACGGCCGCGTCTGCCCCATCGAGACGCCGGAAGGCCCGAACATCGGCCTGATCTCCTCGCTGACCACCTACGCCCGCGTCAACGACTACGGCTTCATCGAGACCCCCTACCGCAAGGTGGAGAACGGCCAGGTGGTGGACTACCTGCGCGTCGAGTACGCCGGCGACTCCGCCTTCGCCTTCCACGACATCGTGCGCCAGGCCGAGGCCGAGGCCGAGGCGTCCCGCCTGCAGAAGGCCGGCAAGCGCGCGCCGCTGTTCAGCTACCATCCCTTCTACCTCACCGCCTGGGAGGAGGAGGAGTACACCGTCGCCCAGGCCAACACCGAGCTGGACGAGAAGGGCCGCATGACCGCCAAGCGCGTCGACGCCCGCAAGGCCGGCGGCGAGACGCTGCAGGTCGACCCCATGGAGGTCAACTTCATGGACATCTCGCCCAAGCAGATCGTCTCCATCTCGGCGGCGCTGATCCCCTTCCTGGAGAACGACGACGCCAACCGCGCGCTGATGGGCTCCAACATGCAGCGCCAGGCCGTGCCGCTGATCAACCCCGAGGCGGCCATCGTGGCCACCGGCATGGAGCACCGGCTGATCAAGGACTCGGGCATGGTGGTCGTCTGCCGCCGCCCGGGCGTGGTGATGAACGCCGACGCCGAGCGCATCATCGTCAAGGTCGACGGCGACGGCGGGCCGGAGGAGAACGACTTCGCCGAGGTGCAGGCCGACCTCTACGAGCTGAAGAAGTTCCGCCGCTCCAACCAGAACACCATCATCAACCAGCGGCCGCTGGTCAAGGTCGGCGAGCGCGTCGAGAAGGGCCAGATCCTCTGCGACGGCCCGGCGTCGGACAAGGGCGAGCTGGCCATGGGCCGCAACGTGCTGGCCGCCTTCGTGCCCTGGCGCGGCTACAACTACGAGGACGCCATCATCCTCAGCGAGCGGCTGGTGAAGAACTCGGCCTTCAACTCCATCTACATCGTCGAGGAGACCATCGAGGCCCGCGAGACCAAGCTGGGCCCCGAGGAGATCACCCGCGACATCCCCAGCGTCTCCGAGGCGGCGCTCAAGAACCTCGACGAGAGCGGCGTCGTGCGCATCGGCGCCAAGGTCAAGCCCGGCGAGATCCTGGTCGGCAAGGTGTCGCCCAAGGGCGAGACGCAGCTCTCGCCCGAGGAGAAGCTGCTGCGCGCCATCTTCGGCGAGCAGGCCTCGGAGATCAAGGACTCCTCGCTCTACTGCCCGCCGGGGGTGGAGGGCACGGTCATCGACGTCAAGGTCTTCACCCGCCGCGGCCAGAAGAAGGACAAGCGCGCCGAGGAGATCGACCGCCTGGAGACGGCGAAGATGGAGCGCAACTTCGCCGACGAGAAAAAGATCCTGCTGGCCGAGAAGTACCAGAAGCTGGCCCGGCTGCTGCGCAAACAGAAGCTGACCAAGACCCTCAGCTACGGCAAGAAGAAGTTCGAGAAGGGCAAGCCCATCCCGCCCAAGGAACTGGAGGCGATGGACGAGGCCTTCCTGAAGGAGATCAAGAAGCACATCGACGACGACAGCAAGGCGCAGATCTCCGAGATCGAGAAGAAGGTGCGCCTGCACATCGACGCTCTCAAGCTCGAGATCCAGGAGAAGATCGACCAGATGAAGAAGGGCGACGAGTTCGCCCCCGGCATCATCAAGATCGTCAAGGTGCTCATCGCCGTCAACCGCAAGATCTCGGTGGGCGACAAGATGGCTGGCCGCCACGGCAACAAGGGCGTGGTGGCGCGCATCCTGCCCGTCGAGGACATGCCCTTCCTGGAGGACGGCCGCCACGTCGACGTGGTGCTCAACCCGCTGGGCGTCCCCTCGCGCATGAACGTCGGCCAGGTCTACGAGATGGTCCTGGCCTGGGCCGGCAAGGTGCTGGGCTGCTACTTCGAGACGCCGGTGTTCGACGGCGCCAACGAGCAGGACGTCCTTTCCTACCTGCGCAAGGCCGGCCTGCCCGAGGACGGCAAGGTGGTGCTCTACGACGGCATCAGCGGCGAGCCGTTCCGCAACAAGGTCACCGTCGGCTTCATGTACATGATGAAGCTGGAGCACATGGTCGACGACAAGATCCACGCGCGCTCCACGGGCCCGTACTCGCTGATCACCCAGCAGCCGCTGGGCGGCAAGGCGCAGTTCGGCGGCCAGCGCGTCGGCGAGATGGAGGTCTGGGCCTTCGAGGCCTACGGCGCCGCCTACATCCTGCAGGAGATGCTGACCATCAAGTCCGACAACATCAGCGGCCGCAACGAGATCTACTCGGCCATCGTCAAGGGCACCATGGACTTCAACCCCGGCCTGCCCGAGTCCTTCAACGTGCTGATCAAGGAGCTGAAGAGCCTGGCGCTCAACGTGGAGCTCATCAAACACGAGAAGCAGAGCGAGGAGAGCCTGGCCCAGGAGAACCTCTCCGCCATTTCCTAAGGAGCGAGGATGCGCAAACTAAAGAAAGACGGCAAGGACGCCAAGATCATGGACTATAGCCACGTCAAGATCAGCATCGCCTCGCCGGAGACGGTCCGCAGCTGGTCCTACGGCGAGGTCACCAAGCCCGAGACCATCAACTACCGCACCTTCAAGCCCGAGCGCGACGGCCTGTTCTGCGCCAAGATCTTCGGCCCCACCCAGGACTTCCGCTGCCTGTGCGGCAAGTACAAGGGGCTGAAGTACAAGGGCATCGTCTGCGAGAAGTGCGGCGTCGAGGTCACCCTGTCGGCCGTGCGCCGCGAGCGCATGGGCCACATTGAGCTGAACTCCAAGGTGGCGCACATCTGGTTCTTCCGCGGCATCCCCTCGCGCATCGGCGTGCTGCTGGAGATCAGCTCCAAGGACCTGGAGCACATCGTCTACTTCGAGAGCTACATCGTCCTCGATGCCAAGAACGTCCCGTCGCTGAAGCACAAGCAGGTGCTCTCCGAGGAGGAGTACCTGGAGCTGCGCGAGAAGTACGGCGAGGACGCCTTCCGCGCCGGCATGGGCGCCGAGGCGCTGCACGAGCTGCTGGCGGCCCTGGACCTGGACGAGGAGGTCGCCACCCTCAAGTCGCGCATCCGCGTGGAAAAGTCGTTCCAGCGCAAAAAGAACATGGCGCGGCGCCTGAAGCTGATGGAGGACTTCCTCAAGTCGGGCAACCGCCCGGAGTGGATGGTGCTGGGCGTGCTGCCGGTGATGCCGCCCGACCTGCGGCCGCTGGTGCGCCTGGACGGCGGCCGCTTCGCCTCCTCCGACCTGAACGACCTCTACCGCCGCGTCATCAACCGCAACAACCGCCTCAAGCGCCTGCTGGACCTGAAGGCGCCCGAGCTGATCATCAAGAACGAGAAGCGCATGCTGCAGGAGTCGGCCGACGCCCTGTTCGACAACCAGAAGCGCAGCCGCAGCTACATGAGCTCGCAGAAGCGCCCGCTGAAGTCGCTGTCCGACTCGCTGAAGGGCAAGCAGGGGCGCTTCCGCCAGAACCTGCTGGGCAAGCGCGTCGACTACTCCGGCCGCTCGGTGATCGTCGTCAACCCGCACCTGAAGCTGGACGAGTGCGGCATCCCCAAGAAGATGGCCCTGGAGCTGTTCAAGCCCTTCATCTACAACAAGCTGGAGAAGAAGGGCATGGTCACCACCCTCAAGGTGGCCCGCACCTGGGTGGAGGAGAACCGCGACGAGATCTGGGACGCCCTGGACGAGGTGATCAAGGACCACACGGTCATGCTCAACCGCGCCCCCACCCTGCACCGCCTGGGCATCCAGGCCTTCCGCCCGCACCTGGTGGAGGGCAACGCCATCACCCTGCACCCGCTGGTCTGCCCGGCCTTCAACGCCGACTTCGACGGCGACCAGATGGCCGTGCACATCCCGCTGTCGCTGGAGGCCCAGGCCGAGGCCAAGATCCTGATGCTCTCCTCCAACAACATCCTGTCGCCGGCCAACGGCAAGCCGCTCGCCGTCCCGACCCAGGACATGATCCTCGGCTTCTACTACCTGACCTTCACCAAGCGCAACCTGCAGGGCGAGCACCGCATCTTCGCCTCCTTCCAGGACGTGCTGCAGGCCCACGAGCAGGGCCAGGTCGACCTGAACGCCATGATCCGCGTCCGCTACCTGGGTGCGGTCAAGAACCAGGACGCCTACCTGCTCGACCCGCAGGACATCGTCAACTGCCCGGTCAGCGAGATCAAGCGCGAGGACAACCACCTGCTGGCCACCACCCCCGGCCGCGTCATCTTCAACCAGCTGCTGCCCCAGGGCATCCCCTTCATCAACGGCCTGCTGAAGAAGAAGGGCATCCAGAACCTGATCTACTACATCTACCTCAACCACGGCTTCGGCCCCACCGTGCAGACCCTGGACCGGCTGAAGGACGCGGGCTTCGAGTACGCCACCCGCGCCGGCTTCACCATCAGCATCTCCGACCTGCTGGTGCCGCCGGAGAAGCCGGAGATCATCGCCAACACCGAGAAGCAGCTGGAGAACCTGGACCGCAGCTACAAGACCGGCATCCTCACCGCCGGCGAGCGCCACAACAAGATCATCGAGCTGTGGAGCAAGGCCTCCGACGAGATCCGCGAGCGCATGTTCGCCCAGATGCGGCGCACGAGCTACGAGGGGCCGAACATGAACCCCATCTTCGTCATGTCCGACTCCGGCGCCCGCGGCAGCAAGGAGCAGCTGAAGCAGCTGGCCGGCATGCGCGGCCTGATGGCCAAGCCGTCGGGCGACATCCTGGAGACGCCCATCACCGCCAACTTCAAGGAGGGGCTCTCGGTCCTGCAGTACTTCATCTCCACCCACGGCGCCCGCAAGGGCCTGGCCGACACGGCGCTCAAGACCGCCGACGCCGGCTACCTGACCCGCAAGCTGGTCGACGCCGCCAACGAGGTGGTGGTCAAGGAAGAGGACTGCCACACCATGAGCGGCATCGAGGTCTCGGCCATCATCGAGAACGGCAAGGAGATCGAGCCGCTGATCGACCGCCTGATCGGCCGCGTGGCCCTCGACGACGTCTACGCGCCCGACGACCCGGACAAGGTCATCGTCGCCGCCGGCACCGAGATCGACGAGTACAAGGGCAAGGAGATCATCGACTCGGGCATCCTCAAGGTCCGCATCCGCTCGGTGCTCACCTGCGAGACGCGCAGCGGCGTGTGCTGCAAGTGCTACGGCCGCAACCTCTCCACCGGCAAGCTCATCGAGCTGGGCGAGGCGGTGGGCATCATCGCCGCCCAGTCCATCGGCGAGCCGGGCACGCAGCTGACCATGCGCACCTTCCACATCGGCGGCATCGCCGGGCACGAGGGGCAGACGCGCCTGCAGTCGGGCTACGAGGGCATCGTCCGCTACAACAACCTCGAGGTCATCGAGAACAAGAACGGCGAGATGATCGCCATGAACCGCATCGGCTCGCTGCAGCTCCTCGACGCCAAGAAGCGCGAGAAGGCCATGTACCCGGTGGCCTACGGCTCGCGCATCCTGGTCCGCGACAACCAGGCGGTCAAGAAGGGCGACCTGCTGCTGGAATGGGACCCCTTCGCCAACTCGCTGCTGACCAGCGACGACGGCATCGTCGAGCTGAAGGACCTGGAGGAGAACATCTCCTACGTCAACGCCCGCGACGAGGAGACCGGCAAGATCACCCAGCTGGTCATCGACATCAAGAACGAAAAGCTGCGCGACGAGCTGCTGCCGCACATCGCCATCCGCGACAAGGCCAGCAACAAGATCAAGCGCAAGTACTACCTGCCGGTCAACGCCCACATCTCGGTCAAGGAGGGCGACGAGGTCAAGGCCGGCGACGTGCTGTCCAAGATCCCCTCGGAGTTCGCCAAGACCAAGGACATCACCGGCGGCCTGCCGCGCGTCACCGAGCTGTTCGAGGCGCGCAAGCCCAAGAGCCCGGCCAAGATGGCGCAGATCGACGGCATCGTCGAGTACGGCAAGGTGCAGCACGGCTCGCGCAAGATCACCATCCGCTCCTCCGATAAGAACATCAAGCCCGACGAGCACAGCATCCCCCGCGGCGCCCACATCATCGTCGACGACGGCGGCAAGATCACGGCCGGCACGCCGCTGATGGACGGGCCGCTCAACCCGGTCGACATCCTCACCGTCCTGGGCGAGCAGAAGCTGGCCGAGTACCTGCTGAAGGAGATCCAGGACGTCTACCGCCTGCAGGGCGTGGAGATCAACGACAAGCACATCGAGATCATCATCCGCCAGATGATCAAGTGGCGGCGCATCGAGGAGGTGGGGGACACGGTGTTCATCCCCGACCAGATCATCGAGAAGTGGAAGTTCGAGGAGGAGAACACGCGCGTCGAGGCCGAGGGCGGCCGCCCCGCCAAGGCCAAGCCGGCGCTGCTGCCCATCTCGCGGGCGGCGCTGGCCAACGACAGCTTCCTCTCCGCCGCCGCCTTCCAGGAGACGACGCGCGTGCTGACCGACGCCGCCATCGCCGGCAAGGAAGACCACCTGCTGGGCATCAAGGAGAACGTGACCATGGGCCGGCTGATCCCCGCCGGCACCGGCTACTCCTACTACCAGCAGGTCGAGCACGACACCATCGAGGACAAGTTCACTATAGCGAAATAAAGCGGCCTGCGGCCGCTTGCTTGGCGTACGGCGTACGGCATACGGTATAGGGTAGCAGCCCTTTCATGATCTCTGCCATTATGCGTGATTGCCCTGCACCTTGCTCCTTGAGCCATATTCATTTCTTTTTTCTTCCTTACGCCCTTCACCTTGAGCCTTACGCCGAGTGGCGTGCGCCAAGCCCGGGCATCTGGCATTAACCATTTTTCCCCTTTGGCGTATAATAGGTCTCAGGCACACCGCTCCGAATTTTCTCAGGAGGTCCATGATGAAGAAAACCCTGTTCGCGATCGTGATGATCGCCGTGTTCTTCTCCTTTGTGTCCGCAGGCGGCGCCGGCGAGGAGAAGCGGCTGGCGTATCCGCAGACGAAGAAGGTCGACGTGGTGGACGATTATCACGGCGTCCAGGTCGCCGATCCCTACCGCTGGCTCGAGGACGACAACGCCCCCGAGGTCAAGGCCTGGGTGGGGGAGCAGAACCGGCTCACCTTCTCCTACCTCAGCGCCATTCCCTGCCGCGCCGGCATCGCGAAGCGCCTGGAGGAGCTGTTCAACTATCCGCGCTACTCGGCCCCCTTCCGCGTCGGCGAGTACTATTTTTTCAGCAAGAACGACGGCCTGCAGAACCAGTCGGTGATCTACTTCCAGAAGGGGCTGGACGGCCAGCCGCAGGTCTTCATCGACGCCAACGCCCTGTCCGCCGACGGCACGGTGCGCATCGGCCTGCTGGGTGAGTCGCAGGACAACCGCTACATGGCCATCGCCCGCTCCGAGGCCGGCTCCGACTGGCAGGAGATCCGCGTGATGGAGATCGCCACGCGCCGCGAGCTTCCCGACCGCCTGCGCTGGGTGAAGTTCTCCGGCGCCGGCTGGAGCGGCGACGGCTTTTTCTACTCCCGCTATGACGCGCCCCGGGCCGGCGAGGAGCTGAAGGCCAAGAACGAGGACCAGAAGGTGTACTACCACAAGCTGGGCGACCCGCAGGAGAAGGACGCGCTGGTCTTCGCCGATGCGGCGCACCCGCTGCGCTATTACGGCGCCGGGGTCAGCGAGGACGGCCGCTACCTCTTCCTGGGCATCTCCGAGGGGACGCACGGCTCCGAGGTCCGCTTCCGCGACCTGAGCAAGCCCGACGATCCCTTCCACCTGCTCTGCCCCGGCTTCGAGTTCGATTATTCCCCCATCGACAACATCGGCGGCTCCTTCCTGGTGCATACCAACGACGGCGCCCCCAACTACAGGGTGGTGCTGATCGACGGCGCCAGCCCGGCGCGCGAGAACTGGAAGACGGTCATTCCCGAGGGCCCCGAGGTGCTGCTCAACGCCGGCACGGCCGGCGGCAAGCTCTTCTGCCACTATCTCAAGGACGTCGCCGCCCGCGTCACCCAGCACGACCTGGCGGGCAGGCTGGAGCGCGAGATCGCCCTGCCCGGGCTGGGTACGGCCGGCGGCTTCGGCGGCAAGAAGGAGGACACGACCCTTTTCTACACCTTCACCTCCTTCAACTACCCGCCGGTGATCTTCCGCTACGACATCGCCAGCGGTGCCAGCACGCTGTTCCGCAGGAGCGAGGCCAAGTTCACTCCCGAGGACTACGAGGTCAAGCAGGTCTTCTACGCCAGCAAGGACGGCACGCGGGTGCCCATGTTCATCGTCCACAAGAAGGGGCTGAAGCAGGACGGCAACAGCCCCGCCCTGCTGTACGCCTACGGCGGCTTCAACGCCAGCATGTCCCCCTACTTCAGCCCCGCCAACCTGGTGTTCCTGGAGAACGGCGGCGTCTACGCCGTGGCCAACATCCGCGGCGGCGGCGAGTACGGCGAGGCCTGGCACAAGGCCGGCATGCTGGAGAAGAAGCAGAACGTCTTCGACGACTTCATCGCCGCGGCCGAGTATCTGGTCCGCGAGAAGTACACCACGCCGGCGCGCCTCGCCGTCTCCGGCGCCTCCAACGGCGGCCTGCTGATCGGAGCGGTCATGACCCAGCGCCCCGACCTGTTCCGCGTCGCGCTGCCCGCGGTGGGCGTCATGGACATGCTGCGCTACCACAAGTTCACCGTCGGCTGGGGCTGGGCGGTGGAGTACGGCTCCAGCGACGACCCGGCGCAGTTCAAGTACCTGGCCGCCTATTCGCCGCTGCACAACATCCGCGACGGCGTGAGCTACCCGGCCACTCTCGTGACCACAGCCGACCACGACGACCGCGTCTTCCCGGCCCACTCCTTCAAGTTCATCGCCACCCTGCAGGAAAGGCAGCGCGGCGACAACCCGGTGCTGATCCGCATCGAGACGCGCTCGGGCCACGGCTCGTCCAACCTGCGCAAGTCCATCGAGATCTCGGCCGACACCTGGGCGTTCGTTTTCAAGAACCTGGGCATGCAGTGCAAGTGAACTGACAGAGCTTGGCGTACGGTGGACGGCATACGGCGTACGGCCGGGAGAGCTGTGCTCCCAGTCCGTCGAGGTTCCACGTACCACGTTCCACGTTCCAGGTTGAGGAGAATTTCCGACTATGCGCACGGCAGAGGGCGTACGGCATACGGCAGCAGCAGCAAAACGAGCCATAGTGACGAGTGACAAGTGACGAGTGACGAGGAAATGCACTCGGCGTGGGGCCAAAGTGTAAGGTAAAAGAAAGACACTGAAAAGAGGGCGGCCCGCCAGGGCCGCCTTTTTTTTATGCCCGCCGCGGCGGCAGGGGACGCAGCACAGTGAATAAAAAAGTAAAAGTGAATAGTGAAAAGTGAAAAGAAAAAAGTGAAATGAAGGGATATAGGGTAGAGAGGTTGAGGGGTAGAGTGGGAAAGAAGTAAGGCGATCGCCCGGATCAATCGCCGTAAATGATTTTCTTCCTTTGCCGTGATCGCTGATCCTGCAAGTTCGTTTTGTCTTTCCTAACACTACCACTACCACAATCACTATCACTGGTTCCGTAAGTTCAGCCCGTCGTTCAATAAAGTGGAATATTCCTGCCGATCGACGTCACGAAAGCGTTTATCCAAAAAAGCGATATTGGAGATTGCCGATAGTACAGGAAATTCTTTTGGCATCATTATTGCAACTCAATCCACTGATGAACACAAGCACATGGAGGTTCACATGATCAAAAAAACATGCTTCACGCTGCTGTTCCTGCTCGCGGCGTTCGCCGTGGTGCACGGGCAGTCCAGCCAGACCGGCACGCTGATGGGCGTCGTGTCCATGGAGGACGGCGTCTCCATCCCCGGCGTCACGGTGACGCTGACCTCGCCGGCCCTGGTGATCGGAAAAATGAGCGCCGTGACCAATGAGAACGGCGTCTATCGCTTCGTCAACCTGCCCCCCGGCGTCTATGAGCTGGACTTCCAGCTCGAGGGCTTCCGGCCCTATGTGCGCAAGGATGTCCGCGTGGCCGCCCTGCAGACCTACACGGTCAACGCCACCATCCGCCAGGAGGCCATCAAGGAGGCCATCGTGGTCACCGGCCAGAGCCCCACGGTGGACACCCAGCGCCAGACGCGCGCGGCCAACTTCGACGTGCAGTTCCTCAAGGCGCTGCCGGCGCCGCGCAACCTGGCCAATTTCATCAACATGGCGCCGGGGCTGATCGCTGACGACGTCAATGGCGGCTCATCGGCCGCCGGCTCGGCCACCATGGACAACTCGATCAACATGGACGGCGTCAACCTGGGCGACCCGGCCACCGGCCTGCAGAACATCACCTTCGGCCTGGACATCATGGACGAGATCTCGGTCCAGACCGGCGGCCTTTCGGCCGAGTTCGGCTCGGTGCGCGGCGCCATGGTCAACGTCGTCACCAAGTCGGGCGGCAACCGGGTCACCGGCACCGCCTCCTTCTATTTCAACCACGAGAGCCTGGTGGGCAACAACCGCAAGGGCACCGTGCTGGAGGACGAGGGGCTGACCGGCAACCATCAGCAGTTCGAGCCGTCCTTCTCGCTCGGCGGCCCGATCGTCAAGGACAAGATGTGGTTCTTCGCCTCCGCCACCTACAAGGACACCCAGCGCTTCGTCAGCGGTTTCCCCTACAACAAGCCGGACCCCGCGGCCATCAAGATCACCCAGCCGCTGCCCTACATCAAGCTCACTTTCCAACCCAACCAGCAGAACAAGTTCACCCTCTCGTATAACTATTCCGACCAGCTCAACAACAACCGCTTCGCCGACCGCTACCACACTGAGAACAACACCTGCAAGCAGACCACCCCGACCCACGTGGTCAACCTCAACTGGAACCGCTACTTCGGCGAGAACATGTACGCCAACTTCAAGGTCGGCATCAGCCGCTTTGACATGAACCTGGATTCCAATCTCGATGCCCCCTTCTACTACGACCTGTACACCTACAACTACTTCGACAAGGGCGGCTCCTGGCGCACGAAGGACTATAACTCGCGCGACCGCTACAACTTCAACGTCGACGCCACCACCTTCATCGACGACTTCATGGGCACGCACGAGCTGAAGGTCGGCGGCGAGGCGCAGCTGGCCCGCGTCGGCTGGCTGGTCAACGGCACGGCCGACCCGAAGAACGGCTGCCACTATAACGGCATGCTGGCGGAGGACTACTACTACGTGGGGCTGGTCCTGCAGGGTGGCGGCTTCAACCGCAAGGACAACATGGACGACTACTTCGCCTTCGTCCAGGACACCTGGCGCGTCAACCGCCACCTGACCCTGAACCTCGGCCTGCGCCTGGAATACAACTCTCTGACCTGGCCCAAGCAGGGCGACGGCGGCGCCATCACCCTCCCCGGCGCCCTCAGCTATCTCACCGTGAACCGCACGGTCACCGAGCCGATCAAGGGGCTCTCCTGGACCACGCTGGCCCCGCGCGTCGGCCTCATCTACGACGTGACCGGCGACAACAAAACGCTGGCCAAGGCCTCCTTCTCGCGCTACACCATGGCCAACCAGACGGGCTGGATCAACATCGCCCATCCCAACGGCTGGGTCGGCTGGATCGTCTTCCTGAACCCCGACGGCACCCAGATCCCCGGCACCGAGTCGGTCTGGTCCGTCCCCGCCTCCACCAAGGTGGGCTACAAGAACTACGACCTCAAGGCCCCCTATACCGACGAGCTGACGGTCGGCATTGAGCGCGAGCTCTTCACCGACTGGTCGGCCGGCGCCCGCTTCATCCGCAAGTGGGACCGCAGGCTCATCCACCAGGTCGACGCCGCCCAGCTGGACATCGACAAGCTGATGGCCACCGGCGAGCTCGACTGGAGCAAGAACTGGATCGCCAAGACCGCCGTCGACCCCTTTGACGGCAAGACCGTCACCTTCTACAGCAAGAAGAACACCGCCGCCAGCGAGATCTACATCGTCAACCCGCCGGGTGCCGAGCGCGACTACACCGGCGTGGAGCTCACCCTGAACAAGCGCTTCAGCCACGGCTGGGCGCTGAACACCTCCTACGTCTACGGCGAAGGCAAGGGCCTCATCATCCAGGGCCGCGACAGCGCCTCCTTGGGCACCTCCGGCCTGTTCGGCGATCCCAACGCCCACGTCAACGCCTACGGCACGCTGGACCTCGACGCCCGCCACCAGTTCAAGGTGCAGGGCATGTGGGCCGGCCCGCTGGGCATCAACCTGAGCGGCTACTTCCGCTTCCTGAGCGGCGGCACCTATAGCCGCGTCGTCAACTCGCGCTACCTGGGCGTGAGCGTCACCCAGAGCCGCAACGGCGCGACCATCTACGCCGAAAAGCGCGGCTCCCGCCGCCTGCCCGATACCGTGCGGCTCGACCTGCGCCTGGAGAAGGCCTTCAAGATCAAGAACGTGACCTTGGCCGCCTTCGCCGACTGCTTCAACGTCCTCAACCAGGGCGTGGCCACCTCGGTCTGGGCCAACTCCAGCAACCCGCTGTATCCGTTCGAGCGCATGCTGACCATCAACGATCCGCGCATGTTCCAGCTCGGCGCCCGCATCGAGTTCAACTGATCTAGGAACTCGATCGTTTCGTTCCCATGGGGGGGCACGCAAGTGCCCCCCTTTTTTTTATACCTTGGTTCCCATGACCGGTAAAAAGTCACCTAAAGACAAAAGTAAAAAGGTAAAAGGAAAAAGGTAAAAGTTAAGAGCCCCTCGTCAAATCTCGGCAAGAGTTCGTTGGTTGCTGTTACTAACACTAACACTAACACTATCACTTGTCTTTTAATGCTTGCCGCCGCCGCGATCCTATGGAATAATCGGGGAGTGAAAACGCGATCCGCTCCCCCTTCCTCCCGGCGCCGCCGGCGCCTCTGGCCGG